>PSRH01000144.1 GCA_003175915.1 Candidatus Melainabacteria bacterium
TTGTCGATCAAGTTGCCGCAAGTGCCGGGAGTCGTGCTGCCAAACTCAATAGTTGTGCTGGGCTCTTCAGCCTGGAATTCCCAAGTTATAGGCGACCAAACAGGATGATTTTTGCCCGTGCAATCGATAGACCACGCACCCGTTTGACCGGCTGCCCGGACGAACATGGATTTTACAGGCGGCGGGCCCAGAACATTTCCTGCCAACCAGAAATTCACCTTATAAGTGGCACCGGGTTCGGTGGCAATCTTTTGGGCAATCAGTCCGGGACCAGTACCATTGAGATCGATGCATTTTTTCCCGAATTGCACACTCCACTCGGGGCCCTCAACTATTTCGACGTTTCCCGAAGTGACAGCCCAGGCATAAATTTGATTACCACCTTTTTCAACCTGTATGTGCCCCTTGCGCTCCGGGTCGTAATCAAATTCACCGTTAATTATCAAGTTGTGATAGGCAACTTTGGATTTGTTCGCAGCAGCGTTCCCTGGTTTTGACGAGTGAGTTGAATGAACCACTTTTGATGCGATGCTGGGCGCAATCCATGGCGAGGTTGTAAGAACGCTACAAGTTGTCGCCAAGAGCGAAATTATGATGTATCGTCTGGCTCGTGCCACGGTGCCTCTCCTTTAAGCAATCTTTGCTAGGGTCTCATAAGTGGCCCATTTAATCTGCTTGGCTACCGCTTGACCAGTGATTGTATTGGACAGATTAGAACGAGAAGAGGAATTCCAGATCCTCTTTGGTCAGCTCTTTGGCTACTGATTCGTCACCGCCGATAACAAGTTCGGCAAGTTCTTTCTTCTTCTTCTGGAGGGCAATGATTTTCTCTTCGACAGTGCCTCTGGTGATCAGTTTGTAGTTGAAGACGTGCCTGGTCTGCCCGATGCGGTGCGCCCGGTCTGTGGCTTGATTTTCTACGGCAGGGTTCCACCAGGGGTCGTAGTGGATGACGTAGTCTGCTCCGGTTAAATTCAATCCAGTGCCGCCTGCTTTCAAACTAATGAGGAAAATAGGCAACGACTCATCGGCATTGAATCTATTTACCTTTTCAAGCCTTTCCTTAGCCGGCGTTTGTCCATCGATGTATTCATAGCTGTAACCGGTTTCACCGTTGGCAGTTCTTTCATCAAGCTCTGCTCTGATTAAAGTGAGCATCTCAACAAATTGGCTGAACACCAAGATTTTATGCCCTTCCTCCACAATTTCACCGATCATTGCCAAGAGAGCAGTGAGCTTCGCCGAGGCTCCTGCATCTGGTAAATCATCTCGATTTTTCAGAAGTCGCGGATCGCAGCATACCTGTCTCAAACGCAATAACGCCGTCAACACCGAGAGCTGTGAACGGCCAATGCCACGAGAGGCGATTTCGCTGAAGACCTTCTGCCTGCATTCGTCAAGCACATCCAGATAAAGTGCACGCTGTTCGTCTTCCAACTCGCACAGATTGATGATGTCGGTACGATCCGGCAATTCCTTTTCCACCTGACTCTTCATGCGCCTGAGAATGAATGGGTGCACGATTTTTCTCAGCTTTTGACCAGCTCCATCTAAACCGGCTTCAATCGGACGCTCGAACGTGTCATTGAAATCTTTGTGAGTGCCAAGAAACTCCGGCATAAGAAAATCGAAGAGAGACCAGAGTTCTTTCAACCTGTTTTCCACAGGAGTTCCCGAGAGGGCCAGTCTGTGGAAGGCCTTCAGTTTCTTAGACGCGACTGCTCCGACTGATTCGGGGTTCTTAATGTTTTGAGCTTCATCGAGAATCAAGTACTCAAACTGGATCTTCTTGAGAGTTTCATAGTCTCGACGAATAATTCCATAAGTTGTGAAGACAACATCGGGCCTGCGCGGATCCTCTTTCTCGAGGCGACTTAAAAGTTCCGAGCGGTCCCTACCCAGGAACAGACCTGTTGAAATGGTCGGCGTAAATTTCTCGGCTTCGCTCAACCAGTTATAGACAACCGAAGTTGGTGCCACTACGAGCGATGGCGCACGCTTAGAGCCCTTGTGGTGCGTCAAGAGGAGAGCCAGAGCCTGAATGGTTTTACCAAGTCCCATGTCGTCGGCGAGGATACCTGCCAAGCCGTATTCACGCAAAAACGAAAGCCAGTTCAAACCTTCGTGCTGGTACTCCCGCAGTTCCCCATGGAAGTCTTTATTGACGGCCACTTGGGCCAGTTCTCTGAAGTTATGAATCTTATCAATGAATGCGCGGAAGCCGGCATCCATCTCTACTTTGATTTCGTGTGATTCAAGCGCATGCAAAATCGGTATCGCCTGATAGAGTGGGCGTGACGTGTCCTTGCTTTGACCAATCGCCTTGAGCAAGCTGAGAAGCACAGGTGCAGCAATCCTCACATAAATGCCATTTTCAAGCTTGACGTAGTTGCGATTGCGAAAGAGAACGTCGATTATTTGCGGGAAAGGAACCTCATCACCATTACTAGTGCAACGCAGTTCGAAATCAAACTTGTAAGAGTTCTTCTTCAGGGATAGCTTGGCCGTCAGTACCAGCCCATCAGGACGAACGCGATACGTCTGCAAGGTATCCCAGCCAGAGACTTCCCATTCGGCACATTGTTCAGAAGCTAGATAAAAAGCGGCGTCGAGCGCTGGTTCATCGACAAAGAAGAAGCGATCGGCCACTGTGCGCTGCGGCTGCAAATTCGTCAGAAATCGGCGTACCTGACTTTCTTGCTCCCACAATCGTTTTACCCAAACGCTCTGGCCTGTTTCTGAAATCGTGCGAGTATACAGTTCCGCCTCTACCGCGCTTGTCTCATCCCGCGATGGCAAAACCAGATCGCCGTAGCGGAATCCGAGCGATAACTCAAGCGGCCCCTCGCCTGAACCGGCCGGCTGCGAATTGTTCGGTGCTTTCTTCTCAGCTAGCTTGATTACCACCTTGGGAGGCTCGACAACGGCGACAGGAAACGGTGCGGAGCTATCGTCCAACCTCACCTCCATACGTTTCATGAGAATGGGCAGATCAATAGCCAGGAACTTAGGTACGATCTCGAGCTTCACCGTCATTTGTCCATAGGAATCAAAGAACTGGAAGAGACGATGTATGGGACTCAAGTCAATGCTGTAAAACACGTTGTCAGCCAGGATCCAACTAGACTGGCCCAGGAAGAAAACTGGGTGAACAAGCGTTTCGCCTTTGGGCGTTACCGCTTCCAGGCGCAAGAGCAATTCGCCGCTTTCTGTCTCAGAAAGCACTGCCCGTGGTTTCAGTTGTTCATTTGAAAAGGTGACTTCTTTGCCGTCGAGAGTATTGACTAGCTTGGCACAAAGACTTAAATGCCCGATGACAAAACCTTCCTCTCCCCTCGGTATGCGATGCCCGCCGGCCGTTCCCTTTGTCGTTTGCGGCAGCAAGGTGAGGTAATTGACCAGGCGATGGATGCGTGAATTAGGCTCGAAGGTGCTGAGCACCTCCTGAGGCACTTTCAATATGTTCGCCTTACCTTGAGGTTCATTCGGGATCGTCCCAAGAATAAGAGCAAGGGGCCTTTCGAGCACCAGCAAACCGAGCACGAAGTCCCGGTCGGAGGGCTCGCCACCTGGGACCGCCTTGGGGTCATCGAGCAATTCCTTTGCCCTGGGCAACCTTTCCTGCGGTCCTTCCCGGTTCCTGTCACTGTCGTTTAAATCAAACCTGATACCCGGGTTCTGCTTGGCTATAAGAGTGAGCAAGACGGCTACTGAGTGCTTGCACACTTCCTCAAAATACGGACAGGAACAGTCCGCTTTAAACTGGTCATCGCCATTTATCGATACCGTTACTTTATAGGGCTGCGGTTCCGAACCGATTACCAACGCTTCGATTTGCGCGCCGCCGTTGCTCTCTTCATATTTCAGCACCTTCTTGCGGCGATAGTACTGCACTCCCCGCCGGTAGACAGGCTCACTGCTTGCCTCCTGTACAGACTGAAGCGAGATGGCGGTGCGCTTGCTGGAAACGGGTTTCATATCCTTGGGAAGCAGATTACGGGGTTTATGTTCGACAATTCGGTTGCATAAGAGCTTTTGACGCGCTCAAGACAGCGCGTAAAGATTTTGAACGGGCTAATTCCGTTCGGTATTAGCTTAGCATGCCGGCTGAGGGCCATCCGGTTAATTGAATGTTGTGCTAACCAGGTACCGGCTAACCAGCCTTCATGTCAAGCATACCCGGCCCGGACATGCCAAAGTCCTCAGAAGCCTCCTGAACTATACGTTGCATCTCCTTCTGCCTTTGCTCCAGCATGGCGCAATAGTCATGAAGCAGGCCAGCCTGGGATTTGAGCGTGTTGGCGCTACGGTCGAGCTCAGGAATTAATGCTTCGATTTCCTCAAGAATAGCGCTGGGAGGGTGCACGGGTGGGCGGACTTTAATGGAAGTGCCGGCGGGCGGTAGGGCTTGCCGTCCCTGTTGAGATTCCGGATTGATTGAATCCCTCAGCTTTTCCAAGGCCTGCTTAAGATTGAGGGCTCGACGGTAGGATTCTTCTGCTTCCCTCTCCAACCAAAACTTGCGCGCTTTCTGGACAGTTAGCTCAGCCGATAGCTGGTCCAGGGCTCGTTTTCTGAGCTCCAGTTCACGCGAAACATGCTCCAGCTCCTGTTGCTTCAACTCGAGACCCCGCCGCCTCAGCCAGATAAGCAGGATGGCAATGAGGCTGAAGCCGAAAGTCATCAATGAAATGAAGAAATAGCCACGCTTGGACCCGGAAAGATCATAGAAACAAGTAGTTAGAAATGAGTAGAGGTCGCGCTCAAAAGTAGGCTGTTCCTGGCGCAAATAATAAACCTTGCCAAGAATCTTCCCGGGCGGCTTGCTGCCAAGGCGCACCGCTTTCGGCGTTGAAGCTGAGTTATGCCGCCACTGTGGCTCAAGCGGGGGCGGGTCGCAAAGCCAGTCCGCTGGCTCCGTTTGCCGGGACAAATCCTCGACAGTCAAGTTTTTTCTTTCTGGATTGCTGCTATAGATATTTCTCGTTGCGTAAAGAATCGAACGCCCTTGAGAGTCGGTGACGGCCAAGCCGAAAATTCCGTAATTGGCGTCGAGCACTTTCTGGATCAGGTCGTCTCGGTCAGCCACAATTAGCTGGGACAAGGTCGCCGGTAGAACGTGATGAAGGAGGTTGAAGTCCACGGTCTGGACGCGATAAATAGTGCCCTCCCAATAACTGTGGTAGAAGGCACGACAGAGAACAAGCCAAGTGATCAGTCCTAGAAGAAAGACTGTGGGAAATAAAACACGTTTTTTAATCGAAAGGATTAGGTCATCCATTCAATGAACCCGGGCCTCGTTCCCCACCTAAATAACATTCTGTTTCAAGGTTGTACATACGTGCTTACCCCCAACAGAGACATTCTCGATAGGGAATAATGAGCTCAATGAGTAACTGGCAGATGCGGAATTGCTTTTTACTTGGCAACCTTATTTCCCTCTAAGCACCCCAAAGTGATTTAGAATCCTAAGTAAGGTAGGGGGCACGACAAATGGCCAGAGAACTCTCAAACTTACGTCTCGGCGACTTGCTGACCGACGCCGGGCTGCTCAAGTTTGAAGAACTGCAAGAAGCAGTTCACATAGCCAAAAATCAGTCGCTGCCAGTAGGTAGAGTGCTGATTATGTCCGGCTACCTTTCTGAACGAGTTTTGCAATGCGCTATCAAAGTCCAGTCGCTGGTAAAGGACGCGATTCTTGATTATGAGCTGGGCTTAAAGGCACTGGCCATTCTTCAGACAGAGCCAATCGAACTGGACGATGCTCTGAACCGATTGGGCTGGTCTAAACAGGAAGGCATGCGCACCAACAAACTGGGCGAACTCCTTCTTACCGCCGGCATTATCAACACCATGCAATTGGATCTGGCTCTGGCGCAAAGCGAGCATAGCGGCTTGCCCTTAGGCAGAGTACTTGTCAATTTCAGTTTGATTTCCGAGCAGCTGCTGGCTTCGGCACTGAGCGCTCAACTTCTTATCCGCGACAAAAAAATTACCCGGGAGCAAGCCATACAGGGACTGGTGGCTGCCAGAGACAGAGCTGTGCCACTTGAGGAAACCCTGCCGGAAGCAGGTCATCTCAAACTGCCGTCTAAACCCAGCGTTCGCCTCGGACAGTTGCTCGTGGTGGCAGGGCTGGTGGATGAAGCCAAGTTGATGCAAGCGGTCGAACTCGGTTTGGTTCAAGAGAAGCCGCTTGGCAAAATGCTTCTCAGCTTAAACGTCGTCACCGAACAAGTGCTCTCGAAAGCGTTGGAGGCCCAGGCCCTGGTCTCGACAGGAATCGACCTCGATCAGGCGGCGAACATTCTTACCACGGCAGTCAACAAGGACATCACCATCGCCCAGGCGACCTCCTTACTCATGGGTGCGCAAAAGGCTCATAAGGCAGAGGCAGAGGCGCCGCAGTTACCTCTTTATCAGTTCCTTCAGCTTTCTGGCTTAATCACAAAAAAGGACATCGAACAAGCCATACGAGTCGGCACGGAAGATCCTGAAATTATGGGGAAAATGCTTCTCAAAGCCGGCGTTCTTGAGGATTACGTCGTCGACGCTGCAGTTGCCTGTTGCGGCCTGATCAGCAGGCACGTCTTGCAAACCGAGCAGGCGATTATGGCCCTCAATCACTGTCGGCGCACCCGCAGTTCAATATATGACTGTTTCGACGAATTCGGCTGGTCCCAACCACCGGAAGCAGATATGAGAGACACGAATCCCGGGCTACCCAAGCCGGTTACGGGCATAGCCGCTACGATTGAACGACGGGCGCAAGCAGTTGAACGCAAAAAGCAGGAAGAGACACCACCAGAACAAAGTGTTCTATCGATGCTCCATCAGCAAGCGGAAGCAAGCGAGCCGGAAGATTCAGAAGCCGCCGCTGCTGCTGAATCACAAGTTGACTTGAACGAGGAAGCTGGAGCCAACGAAGAAACTGCCGCAACACCAGAAGCTGAAGCGGAACCGGAAGCGGAGCCAGAAGCCGATTCGGAAGATGAAGATAAGAAGCCAAAGAAGCCAAAGAAGAAGTTGATCGATCTGGTGCCTTAGGTTTTCATACTTACCTGAACTGATTGACACTAAATATAGTGTCAGATCCTGCCGCTTCGCGGTTTCTTGCCGAGCCTGCTTCCTAACTGACTTTACGATCGTGCTTGTCATCAAACAGATGACATCCACAAGTCGTTTTAACCTTACATTCGCGCCTCTTAGATAGTGATTTGTGGTATGAATTGTCTCGCACTGGCTACAGACCATTACTGTCACCAATAGGAGAGTCGAAATGCTACAGCAGAAGATCCAATGGAAACCTTACACCGAAGTGGATTTTAAGCATCTCAAGGGACTTACGGGCATTTCAGATAAAACTCTCGAGATTCATTTAGGGCTTTATGCGGGCTATGTAAAAAATACAAACCTGCTCAACGAGAAAATAATTGAAATGACGGAAACCGGCAAAACCGGCACGCCTGAGTATTCAGAAATTAAAAGAAGATACGGCTTCGAATACAACGGCATGAGGTTGCATGAATACTATTTCGGCAACTTGAAGGCGGGCGGCGGCTCAGAGCTCAAAGAAAGCTCTAAGCTTGGTAAGCGCATGGCCGAAACCTACTCAGGATTAGACGTATGGCGCAATGATTTTGCCAAAGTCGGTGCCATGAGAGGCGTAGGCTGGGCGATTCTCTTCCAAGATCCAATCACCAAGGCACTTTCCAACCACTGGATCACCCTGCATGAGGAAGGCAATATCGCCGGATTCGTGCCTATCCTGGTTATGGACGTTTGGGAACATGCATTCCTTTTGGACTACAAGCCAGCGGACAGACCGAAGTATATTGAGGCGTTCTTCAGCAACGTCGACTGGTCGGTAGTCGAATCTCGCTTGATCGGCTAAACGGCTGATCGTTTTCATGAACCATTCCTGGGCGGCTTCAATGCCGCCTATTTTTTGCCGCAGAGTCCGGAAAGAGACAGCAAACAGAGCCTCTGCTATACGCCTTTTTTGGGTGAAGACGGCATTGATTAATCTGCTTAAGAAGGGGCCAAACGAGGTAAGCTACTTCAAGAGAATGGATACTTTATTTGAAGGCCAACGAGAAAGCAACGTAGCCATGCAGGACTTGCTCGCCAGGGTCCTGGAGGTACAACCGGCTGGCCTTTCATACTTGCGCGTCGTCAGTGCTGATAAGCAAGTGGAAGGACGCATTTACTTTCAGGACGGTCGTCGGATAATCGGAGCGTCGCTCGTTGAATCACCGCTTTCCGGCTATGAGGCACTAAGAGCAGCTCTCCAGGTAGACTTCAACACTTTCGCCCTAATTGGCATCGGTCACGGGCAGAGCCTGGGCGGGCAAACCGCACTCCGGGTTGACGCGCTCGCTTTACTGAGAAGATTGGACGACTTACCGGCAGATATTTCCGAGCTTTCCGTTGCCGAAGGTCCCGAAAATGGCACAGGCGGCTACCCAAACCTTCAGGTGGGCATTAATGTGGACGAGCATTCAGACGATCAACCAGCTATTTCCCGGATCAGCGACGTCGTCAAGGACGCCGAGATGAGCAGCGAATTGCAAGAGCTTCTCAATCAGAGGATGGTCAAGACTTCTGCTCCGGACAAACCGCCGGCGTCGAATCAAGTCAAGGCTTTCTCGAAAGCTAGAAAATTCGAAGCGAGAAAAGGATTAAGGCAAGCTCTTTTAGTAAGCAGCGCACTTGTCGCAATTATATGCGGAGGCGCCTTTCTCTATAAACAATTTGGCAGCAACATTCAAATGCCACCTAAAAAGATTCTATCGTCCACCATTCGCCCGCGCTCGGAGGTAAGCTCTATCAAGATGCATCCGGCAAACTCCGGGAGCAATGCTAAGCGGACCGAGGGAACGACGCTAGATGCTAAGCAAAGAACCTCGACTCAAAGGCGACGATTCTAAAGCCTGGGTTGCTCAACAAAAGCTAAAGATCGCGATAGACGGTCCGGCTGGGGCCGGAAAATCCACAGTCGCTCAACTTGTCGCCAGGGAAGTTGGTTATCTTTACATAGACACGGGCGCTATGTACCGTGCTGCCACGCTTCTGGTCCTGCGAGCCAAGATTCCCCTGGACCACCAGAAAGCCATGACAGAATTGATTCAGCGCTCGGTGATCGAGCTGCAACCTACCGACGCAAGTTCACCTGAAAAGATTCGCGTCCTCTTGAACAACGAAGATGTTTCCGCACAGATAAGGAGCAGAGAAGTAACCGCGGCCGTCAGCGCGGTATCGTCTGTGATGCTAGTCAGAGAATTGCTCGTCGACAAGCAACGAAAAATGGCCGGACTGGGCGCGGTAATCCTCGATGGGAGGGACATCGGCACGGTGGTGATGCCAGACGCCGATTTGAAGATTTTTCTCACTGCATCTCCGGAAGTGCGCGCTCAACGCCGCTATGACGAACTTACGGCTATCGGAGAGAATGTCGACTATGACACGATCTTGCACGAAATAGTTGAGCGAGATCGCAAAGACACAAACAGGGCAATTGCTCCTTTGCGGCAAGCTCAGGACGCAGTGATGATCCTATCCGACAACATGACGATCAGCCAGGTTGTAGATACGATCATCAAACTCTGCGACAAGCGTTAGTCTCCGCGATCGCCAGCTTGCTCCTTTACGGAATATTGTTCGGTAGGACAGTTTGCGTTTGCGCGTTACCAGTGACATTACCTGACGGGATATGGAAAGTGCTTGAGATGTAGAAGAACAGGACGTTCGTATGTCCTTGATACGAGTTGTTTTGGATGAAAGTGGTATTGCCACTTGAGGGATCCCCCTGGACAAGAACGATTGCATCACTTGTTGGAGGCCCGTTGGGTAACAAACCACACTCACCGATTATGTTGGCATTTACTGAGATCTCGGTTGGAGCGCTGCCGTTGTTGAGAATTACTGCTGGTCCGGTCAAGCCACCACCGCTGCCTCCAATAACATTTTGGCTTATAGTGTTGCCGCTGATACCAGCACGCGTAACGTAGACGCCCACCGAGCCTGCAGCAATGCTATTTTGCGACACTTGTATAGCATCATCGTCTGTAAGGGATATGGCAATTGGCGCCGGAGGGGCATTTGTGCTAGCCACAGCCATTTGAATTGCATTCTGAGAAACGCTCAGGGGATGGATACCGAAGAGGTCAACACCGACGCTGCGAGTCGGGAAGGAGGCGTTACCGATCGCGTTCGAAATCACAGCGATAGACTGGGATGCCGAACCGCCTACGCCAATATCTTCATTCTGAAAGAGGTTTCCGATGATACTGACATTGCCTGCCATATTCAGCAACACTCCCGTGTCACCGGCGCTACCCGTGCCATCAAAAACCACACCGTTAATCACACCAGAGGAACTATTGAACACATAGATTGCGATTTCCGCCTGTCCCTGCACTAAAGTGTCAGCGGCGACAGTAAAACCATTGGCATTTGCAACGACCAGATTTCCTCCTGTTAGGCTCGGCGTTCCGCCTTCGGTTATGCCCTGGGTTGAGATGGTCATGTTTTGAATAGAAGGATTCGAGCCCGTCAATTCAATTGCCGAGTTTGCTCCGTTGTTAGCCAGAAGCATACTTTGCGTTCCCACTCCTCTGACGGCAACGCTATTGAAAGAAATGGCACCGGCGTGAAGATAAGTACCAGCAGGGAAGAATACATATTTGCCTTGGGCAAGGGCATCGTTGGCGGCACGCTGAAGCGAAGCCGTGTCATCAGTGCTGCCATCACCCCGCGCGTTATAGGGGTTGGACTTGACGTTGATGAAGGCGTTCTGGCGGATAGGAGTGTGCTTAGAACCGAATATTCCTCCATGCGCGGCAAAGCTAGCAGCACTAAACACGAGCTGAGCAAGGAACGTTGTGACCAAAGCAACTGCGAAAACGAGCTTCGCACTTCGAAGGCGTATGAACATATCTTTACCTCTTGAAAATGACTCAGTCAATTTAAAGTGAGGATTCCATATTGATCATCAGCAAGCAGACAGTTAGTCCATGTAGAAATGCCAACGATTCTTTTCTGTAGAGCTAGCGCCAAAGACGGGGCTACGATCATATAGGTTCCCATGATTTCAGCGCCCGCTGACTTGTAAACGAGGCCGTTGCTCTATCTGCTTGAGCTAATATTTTTCGCCATTTTATGCACCATATACGGTGACCTGGTTAAATGGTGTCCGAGTTAAAAGTCTTCTTTAACTTCGTCCCTGGCGATAAGAAGCTCCACGGCCTTACACCGCTCGACCATTGC
Organism: Candidatus Melainabacteria bacterium; assembly: GCA_003175915.1. Taxonomy (GTDB): domain Bacteria; phylum Cyanobacteriota; class Vampirovibrionia; order Obscuribacterales; family Obscuribacteraceae; genus PSRH01. The sequence goes on from PSRH01000144.1 coordinate 11,269, forward strand.
TTCCGACATGCCAGGAGCGCGCATCATCTGCCGACACAAATCTACGGTACGGCGCAGCGAACGAACCACATCGCCTTCGTCATAGGTCGTGAATTGGCGCATGTCCTCCCAGGTGGCTCCATTGGCCCAGATTTCAGTGAGCGGAGCAAAGGTGGGGCTGAATTCAATCGCTATATCAACGTCGAATTCTCGCTGCAGCCTGTGCAATTTGCGAGCAATCACATGAATTTCAGCAAGGGCTTGATCGACTTGCGGCGTCGTTCTAATCCGTAAATTCTCCTGCAGTCTACCTTCTTCCGTAACCAGGCAAGTGAGTATGGCCGCCACTTGCGCTGGTTCGAGACCCTCAAGAATGCCACTAAGGGCAACTTCGCTCAAGAATAATTCATTGGTGCCGCGAATGCCGATTGCCAGTTTGCCCATCGTCGTCGGTTTATTGCTGTCCAGGTAGCCCTGTAAGCGAAGAATGTTCGCTAGCGCTTCGAAGATGCGCCAGTGCTTGTTTGTCTCTCGTTCTATGCGTCGCAGCGCCTCCTTGATGCGCCTTTCCAGCTGCTTTATCCGATCTGATTGCCTATGGCACGGCTTTTGCACAGGACAGCCGTGGCAGGGCATGGCATAAGCTTCGTCCAGCAAGAGTCTGATGTCCTGATGCATCTGTTCAAGGGCTTGCGAGTTGGCGCGTCCTTTCTCCATTTGCTTTAGTTGGCGGTGCTGCGACTTGATCGTCTCCAATCTTTTGCCGTAAAGCGGTAAATCGCCTATCTCGTCCGGGCAGAGCGGCTTGGTTAAGGTTTGCAATTCTTGCTCCCAGCGCATCTTTTGCTCGAATAGCGGCGTTAGTTCTTGCTGAACCAGAAACTGTCCGAAGCTTCTCTCGATCAAATCCCTGGCCTCATCGATCGAGTGTCTTTCCAAAAGGTTGAGGACCATGCCGTAGGAGGGCGTGAACCGGCTAGACAGCGGATCGGCAGGAGCAATGGCTAGTTTAGCGGCATCTTCGACCGATTCAAACGGGTGATGGAGGACGATCACATGTCCTACTTCGTCCATGCCTCGCCGACCAGCACGTCCAGACATTTGCAAAAACTCGGAAGCATAGAGCGAGCGATGCCCCTCGTCCGAGCGCTTCGAGATCGAGCTAATCACCGTTGAGCGAGCCGGCATATTAATGCCGGCGGCCAGGGTTTCGGTAGCAAAAACAACCTTCAATAGGCCCTTTTGAAAGAGCTTCTCGACCATGGCCTTCCAACTCGGCAACATGCCGGCATGGTGTACTGACATGCCCTCGTAAAGATAGGGTAGATGCGGATGATTAGCCAGATTGGGGTTGTCGCTAGTGAACTGCCCGATTACCTCTTTCAGCTCACCTTGTTCTTGCTGGCTCAAAAGAGGAATGCCTCGGGATTTCCGCATAGATTCCTCGCAGCCTTTGCGAGAAAACAAAAAGTAAATCGCCGGCAACATGTTGCGCGCCGAAAGCAGCGAGAGTACATCGGCTGGATGGGCGCCCAGGGCAGGCACGCTTGGCCGCCGGCGCCCGTCCTTTTGAAAACGGCGGCGGGCAAAGCGGCTCTTCAAAGAGGGATTCAATCCTCTTCCTGGACTGAGCAACGGGTAAATATGGCGCTCACCGTAATAGTAAAAACGCAATGGCACCGGTCGGTGGTCGGAAGCAACTAGATGAGTGGGGCCGTGCGTCTCGCTGATCCAATCAGTCAGATCTTGGGCATTGGCAATGGTGGCGGAAAGCGCTACCAGTTGGATTTCTTTGGGAGCATAAATGATCGACTCTTCCCAGACCGTCCCTCGCTCGGCATCATTCATGTAGTGACACTCGTCGAGAATGACGTAAGCAACGTCTCTTAAATTGCGCCTCACGTCACCGAGTATTGTCCCGTAGAGCATATTACGGAACACTTCAGTGGTCATAACTACAATCGGTGCTTCGCGATTAATCGAAACATCGCCAGTAAGCAAACCGACGTTGGCCTCGCCGTAGCGTTCTTTGAGGTCGTAGAGCTTTTGATTCGAAAGCGCCTTCAGCGGTGTCGTGTAGAAACAACGTTTGTTGGAACGCAGGGCCAATTCGACAGCATATTCGGCCACGACGGTTTTTCCGGATCCAGTTGGCGCGCAGACAACAACGCTCTCACCTTGATCAAGGTGATTGATCGCCTCTATTTGAAACTCGTCCAGTCTGAAAGAGAAAAGCTCAGAAGCAGTTATTGCCAAAGAATCGAAACACCCCCATATTGATACGCCGGTCTAGAAGCCTCTGTAATATAATGTATAAGCTCTGACGACGGGACGTGGCGCAGGGGTAGCGCGCACCTTTGGGGTGGGTGAGGCCGGAGGTTCGAATCCTCTCGTCCCGAAA
>PSRH01000141.1 GCA_003175915.1 Candidatus Melainabacteria bacterium
CCAAGTGGCTTGTAGTATGGTGACTTAACATAGCTTTCCAGGGTTATTGCTTCGCTTATGATCGTGCCGTATTCTTCCGGCTTAAGACGGTCGACAACGGCCTCCCCGTGATCGTCAACCAGACGCAACCAACCGTCGTAGGTTTCCAATTCGCCTTGTTCCCCAACAAGTCCCATGTATAGGGAAGGAAAATTAGCGAAGACGGCGATCTCTTCCTTGAAGCGATCCAATTGATTGGTAAACCAGGCCACGATAGAATCGGCAATCTTTATTGCTTCAGGCATCATAGCCAGGATTTGGTCGCGATGTTCTTTTGATAAAGGATTATTGACCCCACCGCCTACGACCCATCCTGGGTGAATCCGTTTGCCGCCGAGAATTTCGATAATCTGTTGGCCTACCTGCCGAAGTCGCACGCCCTTACGTGCCAGTTCCGGATTAGCGCGTGCCACACCAACCAGGCTCCGTTCGCTGACCTGAGCATCCATGCCTAAGAGAAGATCGGGCGAAGAAAGATAGAAGAAACTGAGCGCGTGCGACTGAGCTACCTGGGCCAGGTTGATTATCCGCCGCAATTTGACAGCGGTGGGAGGGATGCGCACCGACATAAGCATGTCACAGGCTTTTGCTGAAGCTACCAGGTGACTGACCGGACAAATGCCGCAAATGCGCGCCATTAGTGAAGGCATTTCGTGAAAGGGGCGGCCTTCGACAAATTTCTCGAAACCGCGTAGTTGCGTAACATGAAAGACAGCTTCGTCCACACTTCCTTTGTCGTCGAGGCGGATGGTTATTTTGGAGTGACCCTCGATGCGTGTGACTGGATCTATGACTATCTCTTTGCCCATAGCTAGTCCTCTGACTTATTTACCAAAGCGAGTAATTGAGGTAAGGTCTGGTTGACGTCCCGCCAGCAAATCCGTTAGCACCAGGTGAATGACGTCAGCCGACGGCGGGCAACCAGGTACGAAAACGTCTACTTTGACAAAGTTATGCACCGGGCGTGCATTACCCAACAAGAGCGGTACGTTGGAAGGTTGCCGGGGAGCGGCACCGTCACTGACCCGCTCGAGGATATCTTTGACACTCAAGGGATTGCGCATGGAAGGAACGTTGGCCGTGACAGCGCAGTCTCCCAGAGAGACGAGAGTATGGGTTTTGGAGCGCACCAGTTTGATTTTTTTGAGATCCTCCTCAGTGCTCACAGCTCCTTCGACAAGGGTAATGTCCACATGGTCTGGAAATGTCTTCTGGTCGACAAGCGGACTGTAAACCAGTTCTGCTTGTTCAAGCAAAGCCAGTAGTCTTTCATCCATGTCCAGCACCGACATGTGGCAACCGGAGCAACCGTCCAGCCAGATTGTTGCCAGGCTTTTCTTCGTGCTCATGATCGCTTTTGCCGCATCTCTTCTAAGTAAACAAGAAACTCATTTTTCTTGACCATCTCACCGGCACCCTTGCCTTTCTCGAATAAGGCTCCCGTAGGGCAGACTTGCACGCACTTGCCGCAGCTTGTGCAGCTTGATGATTCTCCCCAAGGCTGATTTAAATCTGTAATCAGATGTGCTTTGATTCCTCGGCCGGCCACATCCCAGGTATGTGCTCCCTCCACCTCATCGCAGACCCGCACGCAGCGCGTGCAGAGGACGCAGCGGTTGGGGTCGAACGTGAAACGATCATGTGAGGCGTCCACCGTTCGTTCAGGGTAAAGGTATGGCAGGGAGATGTGATCAATGCCCTGACTCTGAGCAGCATCTTGCAATTCGCAATTGCCATTGGATACACAAACTGAACAGATGTGATTACCTTCGGAAAAAAGCATCTCTATAATCATGCGGCGGTAGCGAGCCAACCTCTCGGATTCTGTTTGAACGACCATACCTTCGAAGACGTTGGTGACACAGGCAGGTACCAGTTTGTTGTTGCCTTCTACGTGCACCAGGCAAAGCCGGCAGCCGCCCCACGTGGAAAGTCCGTCAAGTTGGCAGAGGGTGGGTATGTCGATATTGTGTGCGCGTGCCACCTGCAAGACGCTCTCATCGTTCCGACCGCTTAGATGTTGTCCGTTGATGCTCAGCGTTACAACACGCATGCTGGCCTCCTTATGTCTTGTCCTTTGCCGGCACATACTCCAGCAGGGCATAGATGATCGATGATATGAGCCATGTACTCATCCTTGAAATAACGCAAAGTGCTCAATACCGGATTTGGTGCACCCTGACCCAGACCGCAAAGACTTGTATATTTAACCATGTCGCATAATTCCTCAAGCTGCGCCAGATCTTCCAGAGATGCTTCACCGGTGGTGATTTTATTTAAAATATCACGCATATGAACCGTACCGACGCGGCAGGGAATGCATTTGCCACAAGATTCAGTAGCACAGAAATCCATGAAGAATTTTGCCACATCTACCATGCATGACGTGTCGTCCATAACAATCATGCCACCGGATCCCATGAAGGAGCCGAGGCTTTGCAGCGATTCGTAGTCTATTGGCGCATCGAGATGCTCCGCCGGTATGCAGCCACCAGCCGGCCCGCCTGTTTGCACGGCTTTGAACTTGTGCCCTTCGGGCACACCGCCCCCGATGTCAAAAATAATTTTGCGCAGTGTCGTCCCTAATGGTACTTCAACAAGTCCGGTGTTTTTCACTCGCCCGCTCAAGGCGAAGGTCTTGGTACCTTTGCTTTTTTCCGTACCAATCTTAGCGAACCAGTCGCCGCCGTTACGGATGATTGGTGCGATATTAGTGTAGGTCTCGACATTGTTGATCAAAGTCGGATGTCCCCACAAGCCGGATTCAGCTGGATATGGTGGGCGTGGACATGGCAATCCACGACCACCCTCGATTGAGGAAATCAAAGCAGTTTCTTCCCCGCAAACAAAAGCGCCGGCGCCAAGCCGTACCTCAACATGGAAGGAAAACTGAGTGTTAGCGATATTGTTGCCCAAAAGGCCATGCCGCTGTGCACCGGCAATTGCCTTTTCAATTCGCTTCACCGCCAATGGGTATTCGGCCCGCACATAGACGTATCCCTGGGTTGCCCCTAGAGCGTAACCGGCGATTGCCATACCTTCCAGCACGCGAAATGGATAGTCCTCCAGAACGCTGCGATTCATGAAGGCTCCCGGATCACCTTCGTCGGCGTTGCAAATGACGTACTTTTGCTCTGACACTGCCTTAGCTACTGTGCTCCACTTCAGTCCTGTCGGATAACCTGCCCCGCCTCTGCCACGCAGTCCGCTGCGAGTGACTTGCTGAATAACCTCATCCGGTGTCAATTCAGTCACGGCCGTGAGCAGTCCGATATAACCACCAACGGCGATATAGTCTTCGATACGTTCAGGGTTGACCAGACCTCGGTATTCCGTAACCAGGCGCGTTTGTTCGGTGAAGAAAGGTGCCGTAGTGTCGCAGAGTAAGCGTTTGACAGGACCGGTCTTGAGACTGTCGATGACACTTGCCGCATCGCCAGGCGCGACGCCGCGATAGAGCTGCCCCCCGGGTTCGACGACGACCAGCGGTGCTTCGGCACAGTTACCCTGGCAGCCGCCTGGCGTTACCAGACACTCTGCCTGCCCGCCCCTGGTACTTACTTCTCGAGTGAGGGAGTCTAGCACGTCGGCACTCTGACACGACTGGCAGGCGGTGCCCATGCAAACAAATATCCGATGCTTCAATTGCGACTTGAGGAGAGCTTCTTGTTCGGCGATAGTTTTCAGATCGTCGAGGTTGACGATCCTGCCATTTTTTGCGTCCAGATGCTGAGGGGTTTGCATGAAAAACCTGCGTTGCTTACTCTAAGATTTGAGGCATCTTCTCACTAACTCTTCCATTGTTTCAGGAGAAAGATTGCCGATCACTTGTCCGTCGACAATTGCCGCCGGTGCGATCCCGCACGCTCCAAAACAGCGGGCAGTAACCAGTGAAAGCTTATTATCTTTAGTTGTTTCTGCATCCCTAATATTGGCGCATCGATCGATGGTGGCTAAGAGTTTAGCCGCTCCCTTTATGTGGCAGGCAGTGCCTGTGCAAATTACACAGGTGTGCTCTCCGTGTGGTTTCAGGCGGAAGATGCCATAAAAGGTTGCCACGCCATAGGCCTTGCTAAGCGGTACTTTCAAGCTGCGGGCCACGAAGCGCAGTGATTGGGTATCCAGATACCCGAATGAGTTCTGCACGGTATGAAGAGTCTCGATCAGGGCGCTGGGTGCAAAACCATATCGCCGCATCGTAGCGCCGACTATGCGCCAGCGCTTATCGTCAGAGGGTGCTGCGACGACATTTTGCGAAGAAGAGGGAAGCGATGGGGCCGCTGAATTCATGCCTTTTTGTAGTCCTTTAACTCATTTTCGAGCCACTGCATCCATGAAGCAAAATCCCCGGATTCCTTAATTGAGACAGAAAAAGTTTTGACTTTGGGATTGAGATCCTCAACATATTTTTTGGCAGCGGCCAAATCGAAATTTACATAAGGAAGAAGATCGCATTTTGTGAAAAGTACAACATCGCAGTTCCGAAAGATCACCGGATATTTTAGCGGCTTGTCATCTCCTTCAGTAATAGAAAGCAGAACAATACGCTTATGTTCACCTAAAGGAAATTCTGCTGGACAGACAAGATTGCCTACGTTCTCGATTAATAGACAGTCGGACTCTTCAATCTTGTCTTCATGAAGCAGCCGTGCCACCATTTTTGCATCCAAATGACAGGCTCTTCCGGTTGCAATCTGAAATACGTCAGCTCCGGATTTCCTAAGGCGGGTGGCATCCAGATCGCCCACCATATCGCCTTCGATCACGGAGCAGCGGTAGCTTTTCAGTAATGAAGCCAGCGACTTTTCTATCAGGCTGGTTTTGCCGGCTCCCGGAGCGCTCATAAAATTTATGCTAAAAGTCCCGCTCTTGTCGAAGTGTTCCCGGTTATGTTGGGCTAGTTCGTTGTTGTCGGCAAGAAGATGCTCCAGAATGTGTTCATCTGATGACTCGTGCATAGCTAACTCTCCGGTTGGTCAATTGCCAGCTTCAGTAATCAGGTCTACAAACTCTAACTCTTCGCCGCAAATGATTTTGCCTATACCGCTGCCGCAACGCTCACAACAAAAGGCGTTCTCGAAGCATGGATTATACCGGTGGTTACCCTCGCGGCACCACGCCTCGGCTTTAACAGACTGAGCCTCAAGCCGGCAACTTTCAAAGCCAGCGTACATGCTCTTCAAGCTTTCGAACGCGAAGTCCAGGGAATGGTTATCAACATTACGAAACTGGCCAATCTTTACGCAGATCTTAAGAGCGATGTTATACCCACCAATTTGTTCCAGCTTGCTGGCAGCGAGGTCGAGGATTGACTGAGCGATCGTCGCTTCATGCATGCCGGTTCAACGCCTGCGCCGCCTTGTTTATCATGAGAATAAGCGTTTTTGGCGATTGAGCAGTGTTTGGCTGACTACCCGTGCCATTGCCGCTTCTTTGTACTTCGCTATTTTCCACACCAAAGAATATCATTCGTTCGGGCAGCTGTCCGGATTTCTTCAACTCACGGAGCTGTCGAGCCAGATAAAAACCGTGACGGGAGCCGATCTTCAGGGGCGTGCTCTTTTCCAGCATAGCGCCCAGATCCATAAGTGAGATCGTTCCGGGCGCGGATCCATCGGATGCCGAGTCAATAATGATAGCAGCCTTATGTCCTTTCAGGTAGGTTGCCAAATCTTCGGCATCGGCTCTAATTTTGAACTTGCAAATGTTCTCAAGCGATGGTTGAGAGGGGGTGTTGCAAAGGTTGCCCAGAAAGCTTTTCTGGGAATCCTCAATGGCTATGAGGACCAATCCTTCCGGTACCGCCAGCTCGGAGTGCGGGCAGCATGCGACTAAATGTATATTCTTCTTTTTCATTATCGTGCTATCGCTCCCCAGACCTGATCACAGCCTGCCTTCTCAACTGCTCCTCATCCTGCCATAACTGCCAGGGTTGCGAATCGCTCTAAGGGCTGAGCTTTTTTGAACCAGAATCATTCTTGCGATCAATATGGGCTCATCCGCATTCGTGCTCTAATCGTTTGTATTAGGGTATCAAGGCAAACCTGCCGAGGCTAAGACGTACCGAAAGGGATGCCGATGAAGGCAATAATAATCAGAGGTAGAGGACAATGACTTTCAAGAATATTCTGGTGGCTTTAGATGGTTCGTCGAGTAGCCAGCTGGCTGCTGACTATGGTTTTTGGTTAGCTACTAATCTAGGCGCCTCGCTTTCTGCTCAGCACGTAGTAGACCCTCGACTCGTCGACTTGTTTATAGAGCCGGAGTTTGGCGAAGAGCTCGGTTTCGGCATTTCAGTGGACACGTCAGATAAGGTCTTTAATGCCTTACGCAAAATCGGTTCTGTAATACTCAATCTTTATGCAACCGAGGCGGCAAGCAGGGGGCTAAAGACGACAACTTTCCTGGCCGAAGGTTATGTAGCTGAGGAAATTGTTAAATATGGCGACAAATTCGATTTGATAATTCTTGGACACCGGGGCAAGGGAAAGCGGTCCATGCCCAGCAGGATGATGCTCGGCTCAATGGCTGAGCGAGTTGCCCTTAATGCCGGTGTGCCGGTTCTAATCGCCAGGCAACCGGTCGACAAGGTCAAGCAGATTCTTGTTGCCTACGATGGCAGCGAACCAGCTCGCGGTGCTCTATTGATGGCAGAAAACCTGGCTAAAAATACAGGCGCCAGGCTAAAAGCCGTCACTATTGTCACCTCCGATCAGAACAAGGCAGAATCTAAGTTCCTTGTTGAGGAAGGAGAACGATTCTTGCGTGAATACTCAGACAAAGACGTCTTCGCAATCGAAGAAGGAGCGGTAACCAATACGCTTCTAGGCTATGCCGAAGACACCAACAGCCTGCTTGTACTCGGTGCATACGGATTTACGAACCCTGACCGCAATGTTTTGGGCAGCACCACAACGGCAGTGATCAGGGAGGCGAAGTCTAGCGTGCTTGTCTTCAGACCGAAACGCACCCATATCAAGGAAAAGACCCAAGAGGTGCTCAAACAGACGGTGAGACGGTAATCAATCGCCAATCGGCAAGATGGAGGTAATAATGAGCGAAGCTGATTTGGAACAGACGACCATATCCGATAAGCGTGTTCTTGAGGGTGACACTAAGGAGTTAGCGCGACAAATCAGCTCGCTCGATCGGGAATCATTCCGCGCCCTGGAAGCATTGAGCCTCAATTCCTTTGAAAATGCTCTAAATGCATTTGATGAGTTCCTCGGAAGCATATTAATCTTCGAGGGCGCTAATAGTTTTGTCAAAGCAGCCAATGCGCTCGACATAGCCTCAAAAGCCTTCGTAACAATCGATGCCAACCACGATTTCGTAATGACCAAAGCAGAACTGGAGGGCTATTTGGCGGGTTGTCCGAGCAATGACATTGCTAGCCCTCTATCTTGGCTGATTTCGAATTTTGCAGTGTTGCAAAGCCTGAGCTTTTTTCTCGATGGCATCACGCGGCATGAAATTGAAGCAGCCAGGGACTTATTTCATGGTTTGAATTACTTACAAGCCAATCTGGACAAGATTGGAGGGACAAAGCGAGGCGGGGTCTCGGAGAAAGCCGTACTGAAATATTTGCATAAGAATATAGGTCAACTAGAAATCCACGATTATCGCGGGCTTAAGGGCCTGGCCAAGTATTTAGGCAGATTGGCGCCAGTGTGTTGGAAAGCGAAAACGTCCGAAGGCGCTTGAAAAAGTAGAGGGAGCGCGCTTGTGATGAATTTCAGCCTGCACGATCTGAAAGAGTCATTGTATATCCTTGAAACTTTATTCGGCGTGATTTTGCTGGTTCTGGCGTATCTCAGTTTGAAATTGGCCTGGACTGGTCCAGATGGACTCTTTTATGTAGTACCGGGTCTGGTTCTTTTTTGCATGGGTATTGCTTGCCTGTTGTTCGGCATTGAGTCTGTTATTCTACGCGATGATCCCGATATCTGGGATTGATGTTTTGTCCTACTTCTTGCCGGTCAAACTGAGAAGGAAATCAGTTATCTCTTTGATTTCGCTGGGAGTCAGATCGCAAGGGGGCATTACTGTACCCCGCTCTTGATACTCAAATGAAGGTCCCAGCGCCAGCAGTTCCGCCTGGGTAATACGGTTGCTTATCTGTTCGCGGGTGAGGCGGTTTGACACTTGATCCAGAGCTGGTGCAAACTGCCCACCTGCTCCGAACATTGAGTGGCAAGCGGTGCAGCCTTTCTCGTAAAAGAGTTTCTTCCCGAGGGCGACAGATGTTTGATGCGGTAGGGTTTTCTTGGTTGGCTCAGATTTGATGGCTAACTGACCAGCGTGCTTGCCGACTTTGAATCCTTGCGCCGGCTCCGGCAGGGTCATTAAGTAGGCAACAAGAGGGGTAGCAAGAGTCTTCGGTAGGCGCGGGTGGGGCATAAGTTCCTGGGCACAATAGAGATTTTTGAATTTTTCGATCTGCTCCTTGTCGTCCGTAATACGAGCGGTAATATACTCTCGACTGCGACGTGCGCCGACACCCAATAGAGGCGGGCCTAGGCAACCGCCGCCGGTGCCTGATGAATGACAAGAAGCGCAGTGGTGTGCCTGGAAAATCTGTTTCCCTTTCAAACTCTCCGGGGTCTCGGAGGCCGGTTTGTATTTCTCGGCTGCCGTTTGTTTATCTTCAGCCCGGCACAGGTTGCCGGACCAAATTATCGAGAGAGAGAGTGAAGCGACACCCAGGCAATAAATGACAAAAGCGAACCTTTTTCTTGCCTCTTCTTTCAATTGATTGCCCCCCGTTAAGCGGTCTAATCTTACTCCATAACATTGTGTGAAAGCCAGCAAACCCTGGCCATGTCATGATAAAGCCCACATTAGCTAAGTGGATCGTCCAAATGGCCGATCAATATTAGGGTTAAAGCCGATATCCTGATAGTCAAACCAGGGCAGTTGTGGAGTCTTTAATGGCGTCGAAGGAGCCAACATCGAAGTTAGCGGAAGGAGCTGAGCCGGAATTAAGCGGCGAGACTCTGGCTAACGGCTACTTCGCAAAAGATCAGTTACCGGATGGCCGTGTTCTTATCATTCGCTCCATCGGTCCATCGGACAAACGCCTCTTGCAGGAAGGTATGCACCATTTGAGCAAGCGTTCCCGCTATAACAGGTTTCTTACTCCAAAGGATGAGTTGACGGCGGGCGAGCTCGTCTATTTCACGGAAATAGATATGGTCAACCATGTGGCTTTGGGGGCGATACTGATCGAACATGGCGAAAAAATTCCGGTTGGCGTAGCACGCTATGTCGTCAGCGAAGAACACAGCGACTGCCATTCCGCAGAGGTGGCTTTTGCTGTTGACGAAGTGCATCAGGGGCAGGGTGTCGGTACGATCTTATTCAAACATTTGACCAAAATTGCTCGCAGCAACGGTATACGAGCATTTACCGCCCTGGTTCTATCTGACAACCAGAGAATGCTCAATATTTTCGCTCATTCAGGCCTTGCTATGAAAATGCTTTTGAATGTTGCCGGTGCTTACGAAGTACGATTGGATTTGTCCTGAACGATATCTCTAATCTTCCTCAGATCGAGTTTCCCGTTAGCCAAAGTAGGAAGAGCGTCTACGCGAACGAAATCCCTGCTGTCCGGAATCCAGAGCTTGGGCAGATTAGACTCTGAGAGTCGCTTGACTAGTTTCTCAGGCGTTACGTCAAGATTGGAATGGACAACCACCAATCGCTCACCGCGCTTCGCATCGGGGATTGAAGTGACACAAAGGCTTTGAGCATCTTTTCCTGTCAGACGGAGCAGTTCTTCTTCTATAGCCAAATGGGGAACCATTTCACCGGCAATTTTCGAAAATTGACTGAGGCGACCCGTGACCGTCAGAAAGCCATCGTCGTCTAAAAAGCCGAGGTCACCAGTGGTAAACCAACCATCCTTAAGTACTGCCTCTGTCTCCTTCGGTTTATTGAGATAGCCAATCATCACCTGCGGCCCATGAACAGCGATAGCCCCCTCCTTGTTCGCTGGCAGAATTTCATGAGAATTCAAATCCGAGATTCTAATTAGAGTACCAGGAACCGGTAAACCCACCGTTCCAAGTTTGGTACCGCTCACGGTGCGGCCGTCGGAAAGAACCACGTTGCCAGGAACGTTGCAGGCTATTACCGGAGACGTTTCTGCCAGACCATAGCCTTCCAGAGGAGTGAGACCCAGTTTATTTTGTATTTCGAGCGCTTGCTGTCGCATCAACTTCTCACCACCGAGAATGCAATGTCTAAGGCTACGGAACTGTTCTGGTTTACAGCGCTTGATATAAGCAGCCATCATCGTAGGAGTGCAAATCAACGTGGTGGCCTGGAATTTGTCGCACAAATCGGCAATCCGCCTGGCATCGAACGGATCATAATGATAAATTACGGACTCGCCCAAACAAAGACAGGTCCATAGAGTCATGGTCAATCCGAAGGAGTGGAAGAAAGGTATCACTCCCAATACCACCTCACCGGGCCGGATGTGTCCCTGTTGCCTGATGGCATGAATGTTCGAGAGTATGTTTCTATGTGATAACAAAACTCCCTTCGGTTCCGCTGTAGAACCAGCAGTAAAGATGATTGTGGTTGGACGGTTACTTGCTTGCCACGGATCGTTAAGATTGCTGCCGCTTGTCTCGCCTGTTAAGCCTGGCAACAATTCACCTAAAATTGCCTCCGGCAGAAGTTTGGCTTCCAGCCAGGATTTGACCTTATCTAAAGCATGCGCCTCTTTCTGCAGGTCCTCAAGATAAAACACGGTTGCATTCGGCTTTAATTTAAGCTTTTCGATTACGGGGCGAGCAGTGATGACGTAATCAAGCTCACACTGTTGCAAGCATGAATTGAGCCGATCTTGTCCGGTCGTGTAGTTGAGGTTTACGGTGGTTTTTCCGATGAGAGTGACGGCGAGATTGGCGATAACCGCTCCAACTGAAGGGGGCAGCAAAATGCCAACGCACTGTGAGGAGCGAATGTTCCCTATTAGCAGATTGGCAAGGGCTATTGCCCGAATGAATAGCTGTTCGTAAGTAAAACTGAGCCCCGTTGAGTCCCTAACCGCTTCTGCATGTGGTTTCGATTTTACCTGGTGAACGAAAGCTTGGGCCAATGATTGCCAATGCGAAGGAAAAGGAATGAGATTGTGTTCTATTTGAGCCGATTTGGAAGAGTGATTCATAAATAAGTCATACCAGAAAGTACGACCTGAGGTTCGTCGCACATTAGCAAAGAAGAACCCGGCAATGGTCAAGTGGTGGCGTGAATTTTCTCTTTTGCTTCTTTCGCCGGTAACTCACAGGGGAGTCTTTTCTGCAATCTAATCAGTTCTATGGAACAACCCGCATGCCTACTGAGAGCCTGAGGCACGCTACCAAACAGGCGATTCGGCTGGTGACCGTGAGCACCAACGATAATCTTGTCGGGTGTCCATTCGGTTGCTGCTTTTAATAACTCCGTTCTAGCAGAGCCATGCTTGATCTCGAGATGAACCGAGCAATTGGGCACTTTTTCTTGGACCTTCAATCGTGCCTGTTTCAACCATATTTCCGCCGCCTTTTCTCGTTCAGCCGAAATCTCCTCTGCCAGTTTCCGCCACTTCTGCCAATCTGCTTCTTGCCACTGATGTG
>PSRH01000117.1 GCA_003175915.1 Candidatus Melainabacteria bacterium
AGTGCAAACCCATCGGGCAGTTCTGATTTTGCCATGAAGCTGTTTGCTCAGTCCACCAAATACAATACCGGGGTAGAGAGCCGCAACAATATACTCATCTCTCCCTTCAGCGCATATGCAGCACTGAGCATGACTTTGAACGGGAGCGCCGGCAAAACCCGCGATCAAATGGCCAAAGTACTGGGAACGAACAGCGAAGGTATCGATGCGCTCAACAAAAAACTCCAAAGCGAATTCGCAGCCTTGTCGGCTAATAATGACAAGGTAAAGCTGGAGATTGCCAATGCCGTATACGCAGATAGCGGCACGCCATTTAAGTCATCGTTCATAGACCTGTGCAAGCAGTACTACGGAGCGCAAGTGCAGAACGTTGACTTTCGCAAACCCGAGACACTGGAAATGATCAATTCCTGGTGTGACACAAAAACTCACGGCAAGATAACAAAAATTCTCGACAAACTCTTGGCCAGAGAAAAAATGGTTCTCCTCAATGCTGTCTACTTCAAGGGCAAGTGGGAAAGACAATTCAAAACAGAGTCCACCCAGGACGACAAGTTCAGGTTACTTTCCGGCGAAAGAGTGCCGATTAAGATGATGCATCAGAGTGGACAATTCTCCTATTTGAAAGGGCAGAATTTCCAGGCCTTATCGCTACCATACGCGGAAAAAAAGCAAAGTCTTTACCTTTTCTTGCCGAACGACGGCGTTGACTTGCCTGGCTTTTGTGGAGCGTTCACAACCGATAACTGGAAACAGTGGATGACATCGTTCCATAGCACACGAGCAATTGTCTCCTTGCCAAAATTCACAGTGAATTTTTCGACCGAACTTTCGTCTGCGCTCAAAGTGATGGGCATGGAACAAGCATTTGCTCCGGCTGGCGCCAATTTCTCCAATATGATTGGCTCAGGCTACAGAGCCTGGATTAGCCGAGTCCTGCAGAAAACATATATGGACGTCAACGAAGAAGGAACGGAAGCGGCCGCCGTCACAGCTGTAGTCGTGGCAACCAGAAGGGCTGTTGTGGCAGAACCTCCGCCCGTACAGTTCCGAGTTGACCATCCATTTGTTCTCGCACTTACAGACAATGATACGGGCGAGATACTATTCCTCGGACTGATCCTGGAGCCAACTCATTCCTAATAACGAAATGTCGAGCAAATTCAATTTTTCCCTTCAATAGCGGAGACCAAGATCGTAAGGTTGAGGTTGAGCTTACACCAGCCTCAACTGCAGCGTCCTTTGCCGAACTTTGAAACTAAACGCTTTCTAAGATGGTACCACGGATGATGAGAGTAGTATCAGAATCTATTGACGGGAAAGAGCTTATCAGTTATGCCAGAAATGGAAATGACAATTGAAAGTACACCTTCCCAATCAAGCATAGGGCACACCTTATGTATAGATGCATTTGCTCAAGAGAAAGAGGAGCAGCACTGGTAGATGCAGCCGTTGGTTTCGCGGCCATATTTCCATTTTTGCTCGTTGTCTGTTTGGTAATGGTAGAAGCGAGCTATGCCTATATCATCAATAGAAACATGCAGCAAGGTGCTTGCCTGGCCGCTCGAGGTTTGGCCTTTTATTACCAGTCAAACCCGGAAGTAGTAACGACTCCGGCAGAACAACAGGCAATCTTTTCTTCAGTACGTATTCCAGGGTATGTGGCCGATAATTCTCAATTTTCCATTCCGCAAGGGGGCTGGAACACGGCAGGGACTCCCCCAACTGTAACTGTCGTCTGCACTTATATACCAGGCAAAGGAACGCCACCTTTGGCCTCATTCCCGAATCCAGATCCACTGGGACTGGGTAGCGCTTATAGAGTCTCTTGTCCGGCCACTTATCGGCTGCAATGATCTATGCTTCTGCAACTGACGCAGAATGAAGGACTGCTGCCCTTCTCGAACCTGCCTTGGCGCTGAGCAGCTTTTTAGAATGCTGCAAATGCGTGATGGACAGCCGCTCGCAGAGCCAGTCAGATTCAATTAATCGGCACGTCTTCGCACAGAGTTCACGCTTGTGATATATCTCAAAGCAGAGGTGGGTGAGAAATCACCCAAAAATTTCCGGTGCTCCATAGGGATTGCGGCTTAACAGCACGAACCTGCTTGCGCAGAATTACTAGCTGTTTGGAGACCTCCCGATGCACCGATATTACAAGCTAAGACAGTGGGGACAAGTGACGGTTGAGTTCGTTGCGGCCCTCTGTTTCATACTGCCAATCGTCGCTGTTGTCGGTTGGGCAATATACGAGGCCAGTCAGGCTTACGAAATTTATTGCGTGCTCAATCAGTCAGCATCTGTGGCCGCTCGCAGGTTGGCGATAGCTTACGGTCAGGACGCAACTGGGACTATGGCCAATCCTGGTCCGGCCTTCAATCAAATTACCTACGGAAACATAGTAAACAACGCACAGCAATTCAGCATTCCCACCGGCGGCTGGAAACCAACGAGCAATCCGCCGACAGTAACTGTTCAGTGTACATTCCAAAGCGACCAACATGGTTGTCCACATTTCCCTGCCCCAGATCCGCTCAATCTCGGGTCGAATTTCACTCTAGTTGGACAAGCAACTTACAGGCTTGAATAGCACTAAGGAGATCTTATGAAACCGTTAGATCAGATTAGGACTCAGGTCCATTCAGAAAGAGGTGCTTTTGGCTCGGTTCTCCTCGGCCTTTTGCTCATTGCCGCCTGCGGTATAGCTGCTCTGGGAGCTGACGTAGCTCATCTTGTTAGCGTGAAAGCGCAATTGCAAAACGCCGTAGACGCCGGTGCGTTAGGCGGCGCCCAAGATCTTTTGAAGATAGCCGTCACTCCTCAAGATCAAACCACCGCTAGCACGGATGCTCGAACAATAACGGCAGTCAACGTTGCAGATTCTACTCCCGTATCTAACAACACACCCGGTACAAACGTAACGGTAGCAGTGGCTGGAGTTACTGCGCCCTACACAGTGACAGTCCAGGCCACTCGCCAAGCAGGAAGTTTATTTGCTTCCATCTTTGGAATTCCATCCGAAGCCATTACCTCGAAAGCTGTTGCTCAAGCGTCCTGGGGACTAAAAACGTTGGCTCCCGATCAAGCCATCGACATAGGAGTTTCACTAGATTGGATACCGCCTAACGGCCTTCAGCAAGGAAGAGCATTGGATAGCTATGCCGGACTTCCTATCGGACAGTCCTTTACCGTAATCCTCAACCCTCAGTCACAGACTAACGCAGCCTGGATCAAAGATTGGGGTAGTTTTTACAATCCGCAAATTGACTTTGGATCTACGGTAGTCAATCTCGATAATGGCACGGTGGGAAGCAGTGAAGCACCATATGGTGTTGGCGACATAATTGTTATGCCGATCTTCCTAGGCGCACCACCATTCAACTACTCAGCAACCGTCTACGGGGTGGTGGCCCTGAAAATAACGAACATTGATTGGCCCCACAAGATTACAGGAATCCTGTCCACTCCTATCCTCCGTGGCGAACCAGGGACTCCATTTGGACTACCCGGCCAAGAGGGGCAGTATTTGACGCAATATGCACCGCAGGTGCTCCAACTAATTCAATAGCAATTGACGGCGGGCTGACGAAGTGCTGCAACAATCTTATGAACGTATTTGTTCATAGGCAGCATTTCGGAAAATTTCCGGATGACGGTTGACAAATTCTCGGATGTCTATTGGCCGTTCGCCCGTTATGGTCACCACATCGTTTGTCAGTCGATCATAGCGATTCTCTGCGTGCAACTTGGCCATCGTGCGGAAATGCTCAAACACGTGTTCCGGCAAGTTCTGGCGCTTCAGCTCTCGGTCGAGCCATTGATCATAGGGAACATCAACGTACTTGACCGGGCGTTTCAGAGCCTCCGCATACTCTTGAGCTATGGCATTCATGTCCTGAGACCGAGGTCCGGTAAGTTCATAAACTTTCCCGACATGAGAACTGGGCTTCTCGAGAATCGTCGCTACCACTCTCGCTACATCATATGCCGAAATCGGGGACGTCCGCGCCGAAGCAAACGGCAACCTGATTGTTCCGTTTTCTGCTATCGAAGCGGCCGCGAAAAGAGAGAAAAATGGATGCTCCATAAATACGGTGGCTCGCACATGCACCACCGGCACGCCTGACCAATTGAGAGCCTGCTCGCCGAGCCAGTGAAATTGTTGCTGATGCGACTCCGTCATGTTCGTCAACGTCATCTGAGAAACTGTCATTTGTGAGATGTTCACCAACACCTCAAAATCAGCAATTTCTCTGGCTGCGGCCGCCGCGGTGATCGTCGCTTGCAAATAAGGCTGCGAAGCGCTCATGCCAAAATACATTCGACGGCAGCCAGCAAGGGCGCGCACAATGTCGGCACCAGAGGTGAGGTCAGCGACGACGATTTCTGCCCCAAGCGCACTGAGTGCTTCTGAGCGTTGGTCAAGGCGATGAACCAAAGCGCGCACTTTCTTGTTGCGCTTGCGAAGCATCTCTACGATGCTGCGACCAACCGCACCAATGTTACCGGCAGCTCCAGTTACGAGAATAGGACTTTCGCTCGACATGGCTCTATACCCCCAGTAACGTAATTGCTTAAGACTACGACAATCTCTCCGCCGTAGTCGCTGTTTTGTTTGAATTAACCTGAGCAGCTGGAGCGCAGGTGAAAGTGAGCAATGGGCTTACTTGGGGTCCATCAAGGCTTTCATTCTTCAGATTTTAGTGGATCAGCTTTCTTTTGAGCAAATTCCGACGTGAATCTTTTCGGAGCCTGCTCGGAGGTTTGAATTGAGGGCAAGATTTGGTCGATCGTTTTCTGGATATTGGCACAAATAATATCGAGCGGTAAGTCATCTCCACCTTTTCCAAAAGGTTCCTCGGTATCTTCCGCAATCATCTCCAGACCTATGAGGAAGTATGCCGCCGACATTATGATGGGAAGCTTCCACCAAATATCGAGACCAATATTACTAACGTAGAACGGCGCTATCAAAAGATTGATGGCAATCCCTTGCCTCATAAAGGCACGGTACGATACAGTTAGTGGTGTTGTGCGAATGCGTTCGCAGGAACCGCAAATATCCATAAGGGCTCGCAGGTGTGGTTCCAGCTGCAGCACATCAATGCCGTCGATCCTCCCTTCCGCTTTCCAGGCACCGACTCTTGCGAAGATCTTATCGGCAACATGCACTGGCAGGTTTTTGCCGGCCAGCTCGGCCATCGGCTCGAGACCTGGCAGGTCACGACTGGGAGTGGAAGCCCTCAAGTGGTGTTTAAGCGCATAAGCGAAAGAGACCAGTAACTCTCCTAGTTGTTGCTTCTCTACCTGTGGAATACGGATCAGGCGACTTACTTTAAGGGCAAGATTGCGACTGTCGTTGGTCAGTTGCCCCCAAAGGTGCCTTCCCTCCGACCAGCGTTCATATGCAGAATTGGTGCGAAACACCAAAAGCACACCTAGAATAATGCTGACGTAACCAAGACCGGCAGCATCCTTAAGCGCCTGCCAGTCCTGGCAAGAACCTAGGCACCAGTGAACGATCAGAGTGTAAACGCCAATTATTGCAACGTAGATCCAGACCCTTTTAAACACCGGAATTTGGTGAAATCGTGTGAAAGGATGAATCCACATTTTCAAATGAGCAAAGCTGCCCTTACCAGAGGTTGACATTGGCAGGTCGCGCTGCCCGTTCGACCGATCATCCCAGTTTGGCGGAGTTAGCT
>PSRH01000017.1 GCA_003175915.1 Candidatus Melainabacteria bacterium
GGAATTGGTAGACGCGCACGTTTGAGGGGCGTGTGGGCAACCGTGAGGGTTCAAGTCCCTCTCCGGACACCACTATTGAGCGTTCTTTCGGGTCCTTGAATGGATTTCAGAGCAAAGCAAATGATTAGTTTATGCTCGCCCGTACGCCTTGAGAAAAGGGAGAACTCGCCTTGATCACCAATCGCCCTCAGTGGCCCCATACCGTCGACGACATAGTCAACTCTCTAGATGGTATATGGGGTTTGGTCGGAGCTGCCGGAGTAAACGGCAATCTCTTTCGACTAGAACGGAGCCTGCATCAGCCCCTCGTCTACACGCTGACTGAATATAAAGGCAGCGATGAGAGTGAAGTCCTGAGTAAGCATGTTTATGAAGCGAATAAAAGGGATGAGGCTATTAAAATATTCGCTCAGAAACTTGGTTTTAACTAAACTTCCTGAGCAGCGCTTGCCTCCTGGGGATTCCGCCTGCCAACTGTTTGCTTGATCGAATACCGGGGATGGGCTACCCTTACGCCCTGATCTAGCGTAATCCTTTCAGCAAGCTAAGGTTCAGCAAGATTGTCCAGCAAAGATTCCGACTATTTAGGCATCATCACTCAAGGCTCATTGTCGGCTGGTCTGGAGATGCGACTAGCTTCCTCTCATTCGGTGGAGGACCTGCGCGTCGGGCGCTTCGTTGTCGTCGAAGGCACCAGGACCCGCTTCTTCAGCATGCTTGTCGATGTCTCACTGGCGGCAGAGAATCCCGCTTTGCTTTCCAATCCACCTTTGGGAGATGCCTTTGCCCTCTCGGTTTTGTCGGCTAGCTCGACTTACGGCATCGTCAAAGTGCAACCGATGCTGATGCTCGAGAAAGGCGAGGAAGCCCAGACTGAACTTCGGCCGGTTAAAACGATCCCCAGTCACTTTTCTCGCGTCCATGAAGCTTCTCCTGCGGATTTCGCCCTCGTCTTCGGACAAGAGGACAAAACGGACCCTTACAATTTTTCGTTCAATATCGGCCAGCCATTGAATATGGACACGGAAATTTGTGTCAACCTGGAGCGCTTCGTCGAGCGATCGAACGGTATCTTTGGTAAATCCGGAACGGGAAAATCATTTCTCACCCGCATCTTTCTCTGCGGAATTATTAATCGTGACGTCGCCTCCGTCCTCGTTTTCGATATGCATAACGAGTACGGCTGGCAAGCCCTCTCGGAAAACAAGTCAGCACCGCGAGTGAAAGGATTGAAGCAATTATTCGGTTCGCAGGTGGCCGTATTCAGTCTCGATCAGGCATCCTCAAAGGCGCGCGGAGTCCCCGATGCACACGAGCTGTTCATTGGCTATAACCAGATTGAAATTGAGGACCTGGAGCTACTCAGATCGGAGCTGGCTTTAACGGAGGCGACACTGGAGAACGCCTACATCGTCAAGGAAAAGTTTGGACCTGATTGGATTGCCACTCTCTTGGATATGTCCGTGGAAGAGATCGAGGAATTCACGCTCAGCAATAAAGGACATCCCGTAGCAATAAAAACCTTGCAGCGTCGCCTCACTACGATTGTGCAAAAGATTTCCTATTTGCGGCCGCGCGTTACCCATAACTACATCGACGAAATTTTGAGATTCATCGAGGCAGGCAAGCACGTCGTTCTGGAGTTCGGCAAGCAGAATAACCTGCTTTCCTACATGCTCGCTACTAATATCATAACCAGAAGGATACACGCAGAATACGTCCGGCGCACAGAATTTCACATGGCCGATCCCGAGAAAACGGCCGCCCCGCGCAAGCTCACTATCGTCGTGGAAGAGGCACATAAATTTCTTTCGCCACAGGTTGCCCATCAAACTATATTTGGTGTCATCGCCCGGGAAATGCGCAAGTATTCCGTTACTCTTCTGGTGGTCGATCAACGACCCAGTGGCATTGACCCTGAGATCTTGAGCCAGATTGGCACTCGCGTAACCGCTCTCTTGAATGACGAGAAAGACATTGACGCTGTATTCACGGGAGTGTCAGGCAGTCAAGCATTACGCACAGTGCTGGCGCAATTAGACCCGAAACAGCAAGCGCTCGTGCTTGGTTATGCCGTACCAATGCCGGTCGTGGTGCGGGTTCGTCCCTTCGATGCCGAGTTCTACAAGGCTATAGCCACAACCAACCAAAGCGCGAGCCAGCAAGAAAAAAAATTGAGCGCTTTAAGAGCCACTGAAGAAGTCTTTGGTAACTGATCGCTATACGGGCATATACTTGCCAATTGCGGGAAAACTAGGCTACTCTACCCTGGGGCTTACTATAAACTTGAAGACTGTAGCGCACAATGCAGAGTCAACCTGATAAGGGCGAGCCAAACGAATCTCAATTCAATTTCGTGGAAGCACGCGAACCCAGCGAACTTATTATGTGCTTGATCCTTGCTGCAGCCTATCTTGGCTTAGCGAAGTACTGTTGGCCTCTGCTTATGCTTTCCAAGAATCTTAAGTTGCTGATAAACATTGAAGGTTTCTTGGTCACTATTGCACTCCTTTCTATAGTGATCGGTCTTAGACCGTATTTGAGTCCATCGAGCTTACAGATCAGCAGCAAAGGAATAAAGTATCGGGGACCTCATTGGCCGCAGAGAAAGACGGTCAACTGGGATCAGGTTCTCAGACTCTACGTAAGTGAAGAATTAGTGATTGTTCTGTACAGGCCAGATCCGAACAGAAAAAAGAGTTGGTACCTGCTCATACCTTCTATATATCTAGCTGACCGCGACCAGATCGGGCCGGCAATCAGGAAGCTTTGCCCAATTGAGCCAATCGTTATGACTAGTCCGGCTCTGGTTTCCCGAATCACCTTCGCCCTGGTCTTCCTTTTGCTCGTGATTTGGCTTCTCGAGATGCTCATCACTTAGCACTACCGCTACAACAGATTATTTGGTTGTAGCGGCTTTGTTGTCTTCTTCCAGACTTCTCAGGTAGGCGAGAAGATTGTCCATCTCGATGTCGTTGATTTCTGCTTTGGGCTGGCCTGGCATGATTCCTTTGCCAGTGCGGATTAGCTTTATTAGGACGTCTTCGTCCGGATAACTCTCTGACAGGTTTTCCAGGGTAGGACCGAGTCCGGCTTTTCCTTGGGGATGGCAGGTGTTGCAACTGCGCACAAAAATCTGCTCTCCGCTCAAATTCGTCGACTTTGAGGCTTCGCGCCTATGCTGGGCTTCCTTCGTCTCTTCAATCCGCTTCATCTCTTCAGACATGGAGCAAGCGCTTACTGACAAAAGTGACAACAGAAGGATGCAATTTCTCAACCTCTTACCCTTCAGTTTCAACTGCTCGATTTTCATAACGCTTTGGCCCCTATATAGACCGACATTTTACGCTCGCTTAACATCGCTTCGAAGCCCTGGGCTCGATATTACCCAATGGGCCAGGGAATTGAAAGTGGTGGCATTGTACATGCTTTTGTTCCCTCGTAAAACCTTTGTGAGAGAGGCACTTCTTTAACACTCCTCTTACTTTGGGGTTGTAGAGTTATTAGTGGCAGCTAAGGCTCTCTCGCCCAAGCATCGCAAGGCGAAACCCATTAGTCTGATCACGGATCTCGTCCTCATGGCTGTCGCAAGCCCGTCCTCTTATCCTCTCTATTGTGCGCTCAAGGAGCTGCGCATGAATGAGACAAACCGATAACCGAGCTCCCTAGAACCACCAATCAACAACAATGACGGCAAGAATTTCAGGCATAGACCACTCCGCCAAGTCCACGCATGCTGAGTCCGAGGAGCGCATCATCATTCGGGGCGGTAAAGCTCTGAATGGCACAGTGAGAGTGGCCGGAGCCAAGAACTCCGCTTTGAAAATGATGGCTGCAGCCCTTTTGGCTGAAGACGTCTCGATCATTCGCAACGTGCCTGATTTGACCGACGTCCATATGATGGCCAGCGTCATTCGCCATCTGGGAGCGAAGGTAACAATTACCAGGAACGAAGTGATTATCGACGCTCGCCATCTCACTGATTTTGAGGCGCCCTACGAGCTAGTCAGCCAATTTCGCGCTTCTTTTGTAGTGCTTGGACCGCTTTTGGCGCGCTGCAAACAAGCAAAAGTTTCCTTGCCCGGCGGTTGTGCCATCGGCGAGCGGCGCATCGACCTGCATGAGCGCGGGCTGAAGCAACTGGGGGCGGAAGTGGGTATCGATCATGGCTATGTGCACGCCACCGCTGAAAAACTGATCGGGACGCGCATCTACCTGGACAGACCTTCCAACGGGGCCACTGAAAATATCATGCTCGCCGCCACCCTGGCCGAAGGACAAACCATCATTGAAAACGCCGCCCAGGACCCGGAAATTGTCAACCTGGCTGATTTCGTCAATTCGCTGGGTGGTCAAGTCTCGGGAGCAGGCACCTATCAAATCGTGATCAACGGTGTCAACCAAAAAGACTTGCACGGCGGGTTCATTGATACCATCCCTGACCGCCTGGAGGCGGGTACCTTTATGCTTGCCGCCCTGGGTACCGGCGGAGATTTGACTATTGAAGGCGTTAACCCCGACCACCTTACCGCCGTGATGAGCAAGATGGCGGAAATGGGTGCGGACATTTCTGTTCCTGCCCCAGACACGCTGAGAGTGCGCGCTCTTACTCAGGTGCGGGCCACGGACATAACGACCGTGCCATATCCTGGTTTCCCGACCGACCTCCAGGCGCCAATCATGTCTGTGTTGGCTGCCGCCGACGGTACGTCAATAGTCACCGAGACGATTTACGAAAACCGCTTCATGCAAGTGGCAGAACTACGCAGAATGGGCGCAGAAATTGCCCTGACCGGCAATTCGGCCGCCGTGGTTAAGGGAGTGCCCAAATTAATGGGTGCCGAAGTGAAGTCGAGCGACCTGCGTGCAGCTGCAGCTCTCGTGATTGCTGGATTGACTGCCGATGGCGTCACCGAAGTAACCGGATTGAGCCATCTCGACCGTGGTTATGACCGCCTCGAAGAAAAGTTGCAAGCCGTAGGCGCCGATATCTACCGTCGTTAGATTACGCTGTGTTGCCTTGAGCACATCTTGCTGAGGTCTGCATTTGCTGCGGCATCGCACCGTTTGCCGGTTCTGGCCCGCTTGGATCCGCCCGCTCAGTGGGTTATCATTCCTGACATTCTCAAGATCCAATGGGCAGCAAGGAAAGCACCATGCTAGTGATGAAGTTTGGCGGTACATCCGTCGGCTCGGCAAGCCGATTTCAACAAGTATTGAAGCTCGTTCAAACCAATTGGCAGTCCGGCAATAAACCAGTCGTGGTTTTATCCGCCGTGGCCGGGGTAACCAACGGCTTGATCGAATGCGGCCAACTCTCCGTCAAAAGGAATTTGCCCGCAGCGCTTGAGCAACTGGCGAAGCTGAAAGAGAAACACCTGGAGATCATCAAAGATCTCTTTTCAACCCCGCAACCGCCAGCCCTGCTTGCTGAAGTTGATGCGGCCTTTGGCCAAATCGATATCTTGCTACGCGGCATCTCCTACCTCGGCGAATTATCGAAAAGATCAGTGGATGCTGTGTCCGGTTTCGGTGAATTGCTTTCTTCGCGAATTTTTGCAGCCTATGCAAACCTGAACGGGCTGCCGACCGAATGGATGGATGCACGGCAATTTCTAATTACTGACGAGACATTTGGCCGCGCCAACCCTGATTGGGCGGAGATTATTCCTAAGACAAAAGCATCGCTCAATCCGATCCTGGAGAAAAACCGATGCGTCGTCACCCAGGGCTTCATCGGTAGCACCGCCGACGGTGTGTCAACAACGCTTGGACGCGGTGGCTCAGACTTCAGCGCTTCGATCATAGGCGTGGCGCTACATGCTTCGGAAATTCAAATCTGGACAGATGTTGACGGAATGATGACTGCCGATCCGCGCCTTGTTCCGGATGCAACCGTACTCGATCAAGTATCCTTCCAGGAGGCTTCCGAACTTGCCTATTTTGGAGCCAAGGTGCTGCATCCATTGACGATTAAACCTGCCGTTGAAAAAAGCATTCCGGTGAGGATTTTGAACACTACGAAGCCTGATCGAAAGGGCACTCTGATCACGGAATCACCTGCGAAAAACGACGCGACAATATGCTCAATCGCTTCCAAGAAGGGTTTAACAGCGGTGTTCATTCACTCACCCAGAATGCTCATGGCGCATGGCTTTCTCGCTAAAGTCTTCGACATCTTTGCTCGTTACGAGACATCGATTGATCTAATTGCAACATCAGAAGTATCTGTCTCTCTCACTATCGATCGCACCGACGAGCTAGACAGAATCAAAGATGCCCTTTCGGAACTGGGCGATGTGAACATTATGCACCGAGTCGCGATCGTGACCGTGGTAGGAAGGCAGTTTCGCCAGCAAAGCGGCATAGCCGGTCAAATCTTTTCTGCTTTAAGCAAGATAAATATCATCATGATTTCCGGCGGCGCTTCCGACATCAATGTCAGTTGCGTGGTCAATGAAGAAGACGCGGATAAAGCCATCAAACAACTTCACCACGAATTTTTTCCGGCTGTAATTACGGCATAGATCGAAGGGTTAGGCCACGAGGTGATTAGTGGTGATCGACAAGTTTCGTCAGATGATCACACAAGCATTGAATCACCTCTCAAGCTTATTCAACCTCAAAGAGGCATCGGAAGACGATGCTGATTCTGAAGACGCCAGTCAGAAAGAGTCGAAGCCTGTCTGGTGTCTGATCGCCAATGTTGTAGAGGAACGCAAATTTGGTGAGGGTGGTGAGGAAGTCAGAAGAGGCTTAAAGCAGTTGCAACCTGGCGCAAAAGTCCATTGCTTTCCGCTTATGTGGGGTGACGGCTATGACAACGTGCAGGTAGTGGCCAGGCACCGCAAATCCCACCGGTACATGACCATAATCGTTCCTTCAAGGCATTTGACGAATTGGCGCGTGCGCCTGATTTATTCTCCAGAGGTAATTGGCAGACTGGAAGGGCGCTGGGACGGTTCTGAGAAATCAAAGAAGGAAGCTGAAAACTTAAGGGACTGGATGAACCAGCGACAAAGCAAACTTTGAACTAACGGTTGCGATCAAACGGCACGAACATTACCTCGATATTTGAGGGCTTCGGCGATATGAATTGCTTCGATTTTTTCCTGGCAAGCAAGATCGGCAATTGTCCTGGCTACGCGTAATACTCGATCGTAAGCCCTGGCGGAAAGTCCAAGCTGCGTGACCGCTCTTGCCAAAAGCATTCGGCTTGCTTCGTCAATACGGCAAAAGCCAGTCACTTGTCTGTGACTGAGCTGCCCATTGGGAATGTATCTACCTGAACCGAAGCGATCCTGTTGCGCAGCAACGGCGCGCTCAACGCGCAGGCGAATCAGTTCAGAGGAGTCACCACTACCATTTTCCGCTAGCTCAATTTCATTCAGCCTGGCCACGTCAATATGGAGATCGATTCGATCGAGTAGCGGTCCGGATAATCGAGCCCAATACCGATCGGCTTGAGATGGCGTGCACACACAATATTTGATCGGATCGCCTCGGTAACCACACGGACAGGGATTGCATGCTCCAACAAAAAGGAAGGAAGCCGGATAAGTAAGCGTTTGATGGACTCTGCTGATCGTGACACTGGCCGTCTCGAGCGGCTGCCTGAGCGTATCCAGATGCGCCCTGGGAAATTCAGTCAACTCATCGAGAAAGAGAATTCCCATATGGCTTAAGGAAATCTCTCCCGGTTTGGGAATCGATCCACCACCTATAAGTCCGGTTGCGGAAGCACTGTGATGCGGGCTCCGGAAGGGTCTTTCTAAAAGCAACGCTTTGCGGTTGGATAACAAGCCGGCGACGCTATAAAGCTTGGTCAATTCCATTGCCTCATCAAAAGAAAGCCTGGGCATAATGCCGGGCAAACGCTGAGCTAGCATCGACTTTCCAGAACCGGGCGGGCCAACCAGAAGAATGTTGTGGTGGCCGGCAGCAGCAATTTCGAAAGCCCGCTTGGCTAAAGCTTGCCCCTTAACTTCGTTAAAATCGAGTTCCAAACTATTATGCGTTTGTCTGGTAAAGAACGCTTTGCGAGCCTCACTCTTAAGCGGCGCTCCGTTTTCCGGCTCCCTGATGATGTCGCAAACCTGCTTCAAATGGGAGACCGGATAGATCTTGATCTCCTCAACTAGACTGGCCTCCTCGGCATTGCCATCGGGCACTACTATGGCCACTGCTCCGGCCTCTTTTCCAGCAAGTACGATCGGCAAAATTCCGCTTATCGGCCTCACCGCACCGTCCAGTCCAAGCTCGCCCACAAACCAGAATTCAGTCAGATGACTGGTCGGGATCAGTCCTGTTGCTGCCAGAATGCCCACTGCAATAGGTAAATCGAAAGATGGCCCTTCCTTTTTTGTGTCAGCTGGTGCCAGATTGACAACCCATTTTTTGCCGGGTGGCACTAGAAATGAGCAGGCCTTTATTGCTGAACGGACGCGCTCCTGTGATTCTTTCACGGCAGCGTCCGGTAAGCCGACTATTTGTATTTGACCGATCCCTCCGGTGCAATCGACCTCTACCTCGATTCGGTAAGCGTCTATGCCCAGCAAACCACCGGAAAATACGCGCGCAAACATAGCGATGCCCGCCCTTTCTCGCTTAGTGATGATTACTTTCTACGTAAATCTAAACGCTGGTTCTGTCAAAAAGTTCAAAGCGCCATCAATGCGGGGGTTTGATCACGCGCAAGCGGGCGTCCGATACCCGTGGAGATCCTGAGGCTGCGTCCGGCGTAGCAGTATCGTTGTGAGCGCCATTGCCTGCGCTTGCGGTCTGTTGCTGTAAAGCTTCTTCCAGCGCCGTTTTTGCTTCTTTGTTCTCAGGATTCAACTCAAGACATTTCTTTTCTTCGGCAATCTGGCCGTCAACGTCTGCCGACTGCCCGAGCGCTTTGGCCAGATCATGGTGATACTCATCATTTTCCGGATCTAACCTGACGGAGCATCGATAGGCATTGATAGCGATATCGGTAGCACCCTTAGCAAGAGCTGCTTCAGCAAGGGTTTTATAAGCGGTCGGCTCAGTCTTATCGAGCTCGGTGGCGGTCTGGGCTTCTTGCATCGCCTCGTCGTAAAGACCCTTTCTTATCAAAGATTTGGCCAGAACATAGTGGGCAATGGCATTCTTCGGATCAGCCTGAATTGCCTCTCTAAGCACTGCGATCGCTTCATCGTACTGTCCCTGTTCATTGAGAATGACACCCAGGTTATTCTTTGCCGTGGCGCTGCTTGGATCGAGCTTTAGGGCGGTGCGATAGTCCTTTTCGGCATTCTTATAATCGCCGCCTTTGAAGTATTCGTTGCCGCTAATCAAGTATTCGGTCGAAGTTTTAAGATTTAACTGACAGGCCGAGAGCAAACCGACAACCATAATAACCACGGCAAAGAGCGGCAATCTGTTTAAAACTGCCCACATACGCTCGCCTTGATTATTCACTAGGGTTTCCACACCTGGCGACCTATCCAACTTACTTTGGGAGGCATTCGCTGACCGAATTTTAGCATGGACAGAGGGATTGAAGTGTAACGGAAACCCTAGGTGTCAATGGTCTTATGAACACTTGTGCCCCAGTCCTAGCTATTGTAATGGGACCGCAGCCTTGGCCTCGCTCCCTGGCTTTATTTTCAATTCCGATAGTTGTTGAGGTGATGCCGCCGACGGTGCCTCCGTCATCAAGCAAGCTCCAGACTGAGTCTTGGGAAAGGCGATCACTTCACGGATCGACTTGCAGCCGGCCAGGAGCATAACGATTCGATCGAGTCCAAGGGCAATGCCGCCGTGCGGCGGCGCTCCGGACGCCAGCGCATCAAGAAGAAAACCGAATTTTTGTTTGGCCGTCTCCTTGTCTATGCCAATGATCGAAAATACTTCAGACTGCAAGTTCTGATCGTGAATTCGAATTGAACCGCTGCCCAGTTCAACACCATTGTAGACAACGTCATAGGCTCGAGCACGAACTTGTTCCGGCTTGCTCTTAAGCAATCCTAGATCCTGGGAGTGTGGCGCTGTGAAAGGATGGTGAACGGCAACCAGCCTTTCCTCTTCCGGATCAAACTCGAACAAGGGAAATTCCGAAACCCAGAG
Source organism: Candidatus Melainabacteria bacterium (assembly GCA_003175915.1). Lineage (GTDB taxonomy): Bacteria > Cyanobacteriota > Vampirovibrionia > Obscuribacterales > Obscuribacteraceae > PSRH01. The sequence goes on from PSRH01000017.1 coordinate 10,093, forward strand.
AAGGCTGTGCTTGCTTGTGTCAATCAAGTCTAATTCTTCGCCTATTTTCAGGCGCAGGCGACCGAGCAAGACTGTCACGAGAGGATCCTTATCGGCCACAAGTAGGACGAGATCGCCTTCCTTAGCAGTGGAGAGGTCTTTGACAGAAGACATTTCCTCTTCACTTAAGTGCTTATCAATCCCGGAAGACCTCACACCGCCCTGGGCAAAAGCCACCCAGGCCATGCCTTTGCCACCCCAAGATTTAACCGCTTCTTGCCAGGAGTCAGTTTGCTTGCGCGATATGCCCTGGGCTCCATCTTTTACACAGATGGCTTTCAGCTTTCCGCCAGCATCAGCAACAGATCTGAACATCTTGAATTGGCACACGCTGGCCACACTGGTCAGGTCTTTTATCTCCATGCCAAAGCGCATGTCAGGCTTGTCTGTGCCATACCGCTCGAAAATATGCTTGTAGGTGTACCTGGGAAAGGGCCGCGGCACATCGATGCCTGCACAAGCGAAAGCCGCAGTCAACCAGCCTTCCGTCACTTGCATAATTTGCTCTTCGTCAACAAAAGACATTTCCAGATCGACCTGGGTGAACTCTGGTTGGCGATCGGCGCGCAAGTCTTCATCGCGAAAGCATCTGGCGATCTGGTAATAGCGATCAAAACCACTAATCATCAGGGTTTGCTTGAAAAGCTGCGGCGACTGGGGCAGCGCATACCAGCTGCCCGGATTGAGGCGGCTCGGCACAAGAAAGTCGCGGGCGCCTTCCGGCGTGGCTTTCGTTAGGATCGGGGTTTCAATTTCCAGAAAGGAATTCTCGTTTAGATAATTGCGTATTGCCTGAGCAATTTTATGGCGCAAGACGAAATGATCATGCATCTCGGACCTGCGTAAATCGAGATAGCGGTACTTGAGGCGGAGAGATTCATCCACCTGTTGGCCGGAATCCAATTGAAAGGGAAGTGGGGCCGCCGTGTTGAGCAAGCTGACAGTGTCCGGATAAATCTCAATAGCCCCGGTCGGACTATTGGGATTGACGGTATTGGCTGGGCGTTCGGAAACCTCGCCGCGCACAGCAATGACGTATTCACTTTTTAAAGAAGTAAAGACTTCAAAGACATCTTTGTTCTTGTTTGGATCAGCGACAAGTTGCACCCTGCCGGATGAGTCCCTCAGTTCGACAAAAACCAGCCCGCCCAGGTCGCGCCGGACCTGTACCCAGCCGGCCAGGTCAACTGCCACGCCGACGTCGCTGCCACTTAAGGTCGAACAGAAACGACGGTTCCGTCCCCAGGTAGGTTCTGACAATGTTTCCTCCTCAGCCAAAGTGATTCGAATTCGGTCAAAAGTGGCATTTACAATTTGCTCGCCTATTCTAGCTTGCGCTTCAGGCGGAAAACCCTAGCTAATCTTGAGGTTTGCCGGCGCGTCCAAAGAATCAGGGTTCATTGTAGACTTGTAATTACAGTCGTCATTTCTTACTTAGAGTTGAGCATCATGCCGAACCAAAGTTTAGACCTCTTCATCGGAACGCTAATCGTCATTCTGGGTATCTCATTCACCTATAAGTTTTACCAGGCTACTTTGCTAGGCAAATGCACCTACTGGACAGGATTTCTTCCCATTACCGCCATTTCTCCCTGGTTGACTCATATACCTAGCACAAGCAAGCGTTCCTTGACCAAGACGGCGCAAGGTTTATGGGTTCACCTGTTGATGGGACCGATATTTTTGATTTGTGCGGTTTTATGCTTTGCCGCTGGAACCGAAATCATGGGCCTTCCCGGCATAAACACGCTTAACTGGGTATTAACTGGAGGCAACAAGGGGCGGGCCACCTGCGTCGCCTTCGATAGGCACAACGGCTTCCGGTTCCCTTTCTTGCTTCGATCTAAAGACACACTGCAGAAGCGCATTGAAAAGGCGCAGCTCGGAATCAAAGCAGGCGACGAAATGTTGCCCGGCACTCCCCAGAAATCGATCAAACAACAGATGGACGAAGGCGCCAACGCCAGCCACTAAACTCGCTAGCACAAATATCGTAACCGCCGGCGCAGCACAGCATCGCTTAGGCGCGGAAAAGCTGCGGCTTACCGAAGCGCCGGAGCCAGGCTGGAACGATGCGCGGAGAAGCTGAGGCTTGCCGAGGCGACGAAAGCCGCGCTGGCATGAAGTATAGCGAAGCACAGCGCGGCGAGGAGCCGTGCGCAGCCGAGCGTCGACCACGCGCGGAGAAGCCGAGGCTTGCCGAGGCGACGGAGCGCTTATGGCTAGATTAATTCGCCTTATAGCACTTGCTGAAAGCCCAGGACGTTAGCTAGGCTGTTCATTAACGTTAACAATCGGTCATTGCCCTCTTGCCAACAAAGGAGAAGAGTCGTGCCTACTTCTGCATCAAAAATCCGCAACGTGGCATTCATCGGTATCAATAGAAGTGGCAAAACCACCTTGGTAGAAAGCATTCTCCATGTCACCGGGGCCATCTCCCGCAGAGGCAAGACGCAAGACGGATCAACAACGACCGATTACGAACCGGAAGCAACCACCAGGCAGATTTCCACACAGACTTCGATGGCCCGGACGGTTTATCGCGATACGACGATCAACATTTTGGACTGTCCCGGATTCGTGGACTTTAGCGAGGAGGTGAAGCTCTCCTTACTGGGTGCCGACATCGCCGTGTTCGTGATCGAACCCGATCCCGGCCGCTTAATTCAAATGGACACACTCCTTAGATACACCGAGGAAATCGGTGTGGCACGGCTGGTTTTCATCAACAAAATGGACAAGCCGGACCTCAAGTTTAGCGAGAGCCTGGCTATCCTCAAGGATATGCACGGCAAGAAGACGCCGAGACCTCTAGCCCCACTACACTATCCGGTTTTGGACGGTAGTTTCACCGGTTACGTGGATGTTTTCAAAAATGAGGCGTACAAGTACGTTGGCCAAGGAAAAGCCGAAAAGACCGAAATTCCCGCCTCTATAAAAACCGAGCT
>PSRH01000247.1 GCA_003175915.1 Candidatus Melainabacteria bacterium
GCAATCTGCTATGCTTGCTCGCGAAAGTAGACCGCAACGAGCTGTTCATGCCGGGCAGTATTTTAGCCAATCTTGTCAAGCGAGCGCGCCAAGTGCTGCTCCGCCTGAGGGAACGCCCTTCAGTGGCGGCAGATGAATGCCTGCTCGAGCACATGCTTCTGTATCATGGATTAATTGGCTCCAGTCCAGAAAATCAGCGGGAATTCAGAGATGTGAGAGCCGACATTCTGGCTGCCGTCGAACACAAAAGCGTCAGCACGCTGGCAATAGCACTAAAATTGCCGCCGCTCTGGTGGGAAGACAAGCTCAATTCGGTATTTTCTGAGCTACCGCGAGAGAAACAAGCTCTGGCAGGCGAATTGTTAATGGGCGATTCGGAAGAACTCCCAGAGAATCGCCCAGTTTCTCACAGCGATTGGCGGGTTCGCTCCAATGCCGCAATTTTGCTTGGCTTCCTGGGCTTCGAGAGGGCGAACCGAGTCCTCCCCGGCCTACTCAATGATACTAGTAATAGTGGCAGGATGTCGTTCTGTTATGTGGCGCGTTCATTAGGAAAACTGCAAACAGAAGAGGGAAAACAGGCGCTTGCCGAGCAAATAAACCACCCGGAGCCCTGGTTTCGCGTTGACGTAATAGCGGCGCTTTCCCTCTATCCCCTGGCGAAAGTGATTGAACCAATCGTCAAGGCACTGCAGGCCGAAAGAGAATTAAAGGACTATATGGCCGTAGCCGTGGCCAAGAACCATTTACCGATGGAGTTTATTTCATCCGGCAATGAGCAATTGCTAAACGGTGGTTGCGAGCTGGTTATCGGTATTTTACAAGCGGCGAGCAATACCTTCAGCGAAGAAGTAGTTTTTGACACACGCTGCCCGGATTGCCTTGAACCGCTTTTCGACGTTGCTCTTGCTACAAGCGAACCATTGCCGGTGGCCGCCACCCTGACTCTTTTAGATTGGTTGCTGCTCAAGGCGCAGGCTGGTGCAAAAGTTGCCCCAGCCAGGCTCCGCCCGGAAAGCGGGCCGTCCGCAGCCACGCTCGCCTCTCAAATTGCTCAAGTATCCAAATCTTATATGAACACCGACGTAGGGGAAGGGCTACGAAGATTGCTCAACAGGGCTAATTTCCAAACACCGGAACAATTATCTTCACTGCGCTGCACATTGCAGCTAGCGGGCCGCCTGCGACTTAGCAACCTCGAACCTCTGCTTAGAAAGGCACTCCAACCTGATTTCCCGCTTTTACCCGAATTGATTGAAGCACTTGGTGCTATTGGAGAAACATCGACGGTCAACCCTCTTCTCGCGTTAGCGGAGAGCATTGTCGATCTAAACGAGCGCACCCAGTTACCTAAAAGCAAACAGCCAGTAGCGGAAGACCACATCCGGGAAGCGAAAGTTTACTGGACCATTTTGGGAGCACTGCGAAAATTCGACTCGGAGGAAGTGGTTAAATTCCTTTTGAAGGCTACCGGTGATTTCGCTCCGGATAAGCGTGCTCAGGCCCTCACGTCTCTTGCTTCTGTCCTGGCGAACAACGAGCCCTTAAAAGCGCGCTTTGCTTTGACCAATGTGATCGCAGAAGGATTGCGTGACCCCTCACCGTTAGTGCAATTAGCAGCTTTAAAAGGAGCAGCTGCAAGCCGGTGCGGTACAACCGTTTCAGACATTGTGCGATTAATCGACGCCCAAGAAAATACGGTCAGCAAAGAAGCCTTTAACGCCCTGTCAGAGCTTTCCAAGCAAGGTTACTCAAAAGAAATTTCCGAGCTTGTCAGACCAAAACTGAAAGTCCAGCGTCAGAAGCACAAAAAGCGACAAATGGAAGACTTGCTAGCAGCCACCAGCAGGGCAACCTGAAGCGAGCAATTTCATGTTGAATAACGGTTTTGCTAGCCTGTGCTTGCCATTTGGGGCATAATATTAAAGTGGTAGGATTATTTGGATCTTTGAACGAGTTCTTTTGTAAGCAGTAAGTCAGTTTGAGCCTGCGTAGTTAAGTGAATTCAAATGGCCGATCCAGACTCTAGCGCCGTTCAAAATGAGCAATCAAAAGAAGGTTCCCCGCCGGAAAAACTTCATCAGCATCATGTCTCAAAAATTCTCGATGAAGTTTTGGAGGAGACGGCGCCAAGCGAAACCCCGCAACGCTTCCGCCATCCTATGTTTGTTGACCTTGGGCTGGGCGTCGGACTTTTGATCGCCCTGGCAGGATTCGCCGCAGGATTGATGCGCATGTACATCGCTCACTCAGCGGAGCAGAGCATAATTAAGAATAATTACAAAGCAGCCATTGCCATTCTGAAGGGCACTCCCTTGCCCAGCTTCTTTGAGCCACCGGGTTCGGAGCCAAGAGAGCTTTTAGACAAGGCATACTACTTAGATGCAATGGAAAAGTTGAGCGCTTACAGTGAAGATCAGTCGGCTTTGAAGGAATTAGAGAGCATAGAAGCCGGTTCGCCATTTTTCGATCTGGCTCAAACTATTCTGAAAGAGCACTTCAAGCCATCGGCCATTACCCTGCAGGGCGGGGCTGAGCACACTGAGCAGATCACTCCCGGTCAAGCAACTGAACATCAGGAAGACGTGCCTCAGCCGCCTCAGGACAACAGTCCTTAGTTAAACTATTCAACAACAAATTCTTTGTATTGATCGGCGCTCAAAGCCTCTTTGAGTTCGGAATCGTTGCTTACCTTCACCTTGATCATCCAACCTTCGCCATAGCAGTCGTGATTGACCAGCTCCGGTTCGGAGGAAAGCCGCTCATTGACGGCAACTACTTCGCCGCCGATCGGCATGAATAGATCGGAAACAGACTTGACGGATTCAATTACTCCGAATTTGTCTTCTTTCTTGAACTTTGCGCCTGCTTTGGGTAGTTCGACATAAGTGACGTCTCCCAGCTGATCTGCTGCAAATGCTGTAATTCCTATAACTGCTACACCATTGCTTTCTGAGCGCACGTACTCATGAGTCTTGACATATTTCAACTCAGCGGGATAACTCAGCATTGTGCCTCCTGGGAACTAAGACGAACAAATTGTTCAATCTTTGGCTTTTCGGTGTCCAACCTCGGGGGGAAATTCTATCAAGCTTTCTCAGTGCCGGTCGAGCCTTCGCTTAACGAGTTGTCAGATCCTTCCGCTTTCTTCAGCTCATCACGGAGCATGGCAAGGGTTTTGTCAAATCTCTTAAGACAATCACTGTGGGCTTGATTGCCCTGAAACTTCTTGTCATGAACGGAACGTTCAGACTCGATTCTTTCGATCACACCAAGCAAGTAGTATCTGTCCACACCTTCATCCTCAGCCTGCGCTTTGGCAGCTCGTCTTACTTTGTACGATTTCGCTTGTAGAAGGGCAGAGGGACCACGCGAGCCGGTACATCGGTACCTCGAATTTCAACAGCCAGGTTCTGTCCTGGTTGCGCCAATTCAGGTTTGACAAAGCCAAGAGCAATTGGATGACCAACAAAGATCCCTTGAGACCCGCTCGTCACCCGGCCCACTTCTTTGTTTCCCAGTTTGATCGGATATCCCTGTCTGGGCAGTGCTTGTGCTTCCGTAACTAGGCCCACCAGCTGCTTAGGCAGACCCTTTTCCTTTTGTTCGATCAGCTTATCGCGTCCGATGAAGTCCCCCTTATCGAGCTTAACCGTCCAGCCGCGAGCGGCTTCAATGGGGCTTGTCGAATCATCAAGTTCGTGTCCGTAAAGGGGCAGGCACGACTCCAGCCTGAGGGTGTCTCGGGCGCCCAGGCCGATCGGCTGAATGCCAAAGGGTTGTCCTTTCTTTTCAATAAGCTCCCACAGGCGCACTGCGTCCCTGGCGTGCACAAATATCTCAAATCCATCTTCACCGGTGTATCCTGTCCTTGCTACACCGATCTTGATACCATCCACAGTATCAGTTCGGCTCTGAAATGATTTGAGCTGTTCCACGTCTGCACCAACCAGCGCCTTCACTACTTCTATTGCTTTTGGACCCTGCACGGCGATCAGGGCCGTTGCTGAGGATTCGTCAGCAATTTTCACACCGGGGAAAAGTGAGAGATGTCGATTGAGCCATTGCCAATCTTTGTCGATGTTGGCTGAATTGACGACTAGCAAGTAGTCCCGCTCCCTCCTGTAGACAAGCAGATCGTCAACTGTTCCGCCTTCGTAGTTAACAAACTGGGTGTAGAGAGCTCGGTTGGGTTCCTTCAGTTTCTCAACATCGTTGGCAATCATGTACTGAACAAAGTCTTTGGCATGGTCTCCTGTCACGACAAACTCGCCCATGTGGGAAACATCAAAAAAGCCCACTCCCTGCCGCACGACCATGTGTTCCGCAATCGTCGATGTATAGCGCACGGGCATATTCCAACCGGCGAACTCCACCATCCTCGCGCCCCTCTTCTTGTGAACCTCAAATAGGGGCGTCTCTTTTAAAGCCGTGATCAAAGATTCCTGCCTTACCCGAATTGACTCGGGACGAAAAAATCACAAATACTCAACATACCATACTGTCTGGCTAATTTTCCCGATACCGACCGGCAAATTATGGTTGGGCATGGCAATACCACGGGTAGTATCGGGATCAGATATCGATCAGCACATAGAGTGGCTCAGAATGCCTTATCTGACCCTTAAGTAGTTTCATCTGAGTTAAAGATGCTGGCCAACAGGGGCACGATCGAGCTCGAGAACCGTTAATCAAATCAAATTTCAAGAACCATCGATCAATGATGTCAAGACAGCCTCAGCCGTCACCCCCGTCCGAAGACGCCGATACCGTAGCCTCTTCGGGGTTATGAAGATTGTTGGCAAGAGATCCAAATCGAGGCTGCATTAGCTCAACTCTATGTTATTCTCTTTTAGTCTTTGCATGGCGGTCTCCTATCTCCGATAGCTAGGAGCAAAGCTCAAAAGGTCAGAGAATAATCCTATGTCGCCTGAAACCAAGAGTCAGTTGCTAGGGACGGTTGACGAACTAAAGCGCGCAATTACACAGTGCCTGGGTGAGGATCACGAGAGCAAGGGTGTGATCGCCCAGATCGAACGGACAATTGCCAGAATCGAACAAAAAACGAAATCATCGTTGAGTAACGAGGTCAACAAGGCCAGTACTAGCGGTGAGACGTTTCCCTCCTACGCCTAGATTGACCTTGAAGGGAATTGGCTTGGCACCCCCCGCGGTGCACAGCTAGTTAGTGCTTGAGCTTTGTTGCCGGCTCATTCGCAAGAGCTGTTCGGTCAGGTCAACTGCAGCTCTAGGCCTTGCCAGAGAAAGCATCTGTCTTTTCATGCGCGCTAATTTATCGGCGTTGTTGTGAAGCGCAACAATCGCTTCATAGAGACGCCTGCCGGTCAACTCCGACTGAGGAATGACTTGAGCTCCCCCCTGCGCCTCGACATACCTGGCATTGAATGTTTGATGATCCTGGGCAGCGAATGGATAAGGCACGAAAATAGCCGGCATACCGCTAACGAAAAGTTCGGCGATAGTCATGGCTCCAGCTCGGCATACTGTTAGATCGGACGCAGCATAGGCTATCTCAAGTCGATCGAAGTATGGCCGTGGTTTGTAGAAAGAACTTTTGAGCAGCTCTCCATCCAGATTGGCCTGAAGCGCTTGCCAGTTTTTTTCGCCGACTTGATGCAAAATTTGCAGCGGCACGTTGTCTTGCTGCACCATCGGTAATAGATCATAGATCGCCTTGTTGAGAGCGACTGCTCCTTGCGAGCCCCCGGTAACCAGGATGGTTGTTTTGTTCTCGGCTAAGCCAAATTGCCTGAGAGCATCAGTTCTATTTGGTGGCATGAGGAATCGCTCACTAACCGGATTGCCATTCACGACTACCCAGGCATCCTTCTGTGCAAAATTTTCGCTAGCTTGGCCCATGCCCAGCGATATCAGACGGGCAAAGCGGGCAAAAACGCGGTTGGCCAGTCCTGGGTGCGCATCCGGTTCATGAATGGCCACCTTCTTGTGAGCGAGCAAGGCGGCCATCAAAGGGGGTGCAGAGGCATAACCACCGGTCCCTAAAACAGCGGTCGGCTGAAAACGATCGATCTCTTTGCGAGCCGCATTTACGGCATTGAAGAATTGAAACGGCCAGGTAACCAGCTTGCCGGACAGCTGGCGCGGCAAACCCGAAACCGACAGGCCAACAAACTCGAGATTTTTTTCTCGGGCAAGTTTTTCTTCGAGGTGGCCTTTCGCTCCTATATAAAGGATAGCTTCGACACTTTCGTCCGCCTTCAATTGCTCCGCTACCGCCAGTGCCGGATAGATATGACCACCCGTACCGCCGCCCGTCAAGATAATGCGATGGCGGAAGCTCAACGCAGCAAGCGCGCCTCAATCGGTTCCAACTCTTCATCCTCCTCTAAAACACCGCTGTCGCGCGATATAGACAAAAGAATGCCGACCATGGCCATGGTGATCACCAGCGAAGTACCGCCATAGCTGATAAACGGCAGAGTAATACCAGTGACGGGCACCAGTCCGGTGGTGACCATTACGTTGACCAACGCCTGCAGCGTTATTGAGCTGGTAATTCCTATAGCAAGGAGACGGCCAAACAAAGTTCGCGCTTTGAGAGCCACTTTAAAGCCATGATAGGCAAAGAGTGCGAACAAACCAATCAATACACAACAACCAACCAGGCCAAACTCTTCGGCAATGACGGCGAAGATAAAGTCTGCGTGCTGAACGGGAAGATAATAGAGCTTCTGCAAAGACCGGCCAAACCCCATTCCCAGCAAGGACCCTGAGCCAATCGCTAGCTGAGCTTGAATGATGTTCCAGCCTTCTTTTTGCGGACTCAAGTAGGGATTCAGCCAGCTCTGGATTCTGGCCATTTGGTATGGTGTCTTTTCAATATGGTGCCAAACCAGCCAGGAGCCGCCAATCAGCGAAGAAAAAATGAGCATGGAATTAGCACCACTTACGTAGAGCAGCGATAGCAAGCCGCCCATAATCATCATGGCCGTTCCTAAATCAGGCTGTTTTACCACTATGGCAGCCATAATCAGCGTGACCACTATGCGCATAAAGATTTGTCTGTGCCACCAGAAATACTGCGATAATCCCGCAGCCATCAACAGCAATGAGCTTACTTTGCAAAACTCGGACGGTTGAAATTGCAAGGCGCCAAGTGCCAGCCAGCGACTCGATCCTTTGGCAGTGACAGACAAGCCCGGGATCAGCGTAAACATCAGAAGAACTAGAGAAACAAGCGCGAGAGGCCACGAGTACTTCTTCAAGACGCGATAATCCTGGCGGCTGATGCTGAACATAAGCACCAGACCAATCACGAAGGCAATCGCCTGGCGCCGCAAATAAACGGTCGGATCATGATAGCTTTCCAACGACTCTGGTGCTGAGGCGCTGAAGACCGCCATCAACCCGAAGCCACACAAAGACAGGACCAAGGTGATTAGTGCCCGGTCGGGCAAACCGCGAAACTGAGAGACAGTTTCGCTTGGCGGCAGCCCTTTCTTGGCCGGGCCATCTGGCCGGCGCGGAAGTCTTCTTATATCTTGAGCGGATAATATCTTTGAAGACATTTCCTCTCTCCTCGATCGCCAACCATACTCAAGCCGGCGCGGTGAAAGAAGCTACGACTTGACACCCAATTGTATGCCAAGAGATAAGCCTTATTCCAGAGTGCCAAGCGAATATATTTGGGGCAGCCGGATCTAAACCCGGAGGCAAGCGAGAACCTGGTTGCGCCCGCGCCTCGCTCAAAAATTTACTGGCGATGTAAATGTCCTCGAGTAAAGACGAGTTCGCTCATTGTTCAAATTACTTGGGTAATTGTTGGTGATCAGAACCCGATCCGGATTTCATTTTTATGCTTGATAACCTGCCTGGTTGCCTGCAATATCAAAACTTCGAGTTTGGCTTTTCGATAAGCAATCAATGACTTGTGGCAATATTCTTGGTCTTGGAACGGACAATGTCTTTGAAAACGTTTCCTCTGTCTTCAAAGTCCCGGAACATGTCGTAGCTGGCACATGCTGGAGAGAGTACCAGGGGACCAGCTTTCAATCGGATCCCCAGCTCCACAGCGTCCGCTAAGGATCCAACTGAGTGGATATTTGCCACCCCGCCCGCAACCAAGGCTTGATGGAAGCGATCTGCCGCCTCTCCCAAAAGGATGACTGAGTGAGCGTGAGCACTCACACTCTTAGCGAACTCAGTAAGATCAGTGCCTTTGTCGCGTCCACCGGCAATAAGGACAATTTTTTCCGAAAACGCCTCTAGCGCTTTGATCGCTGAGTCCGTGTTAGTGGCCTTGGAATCGTTATAGCAGCGGATTCCCTCAACCGTATCGACATATTCGAGCCTATGTTCCAACCCTTTGAACTCTTTCAATGCGCTGGCGATCTGCTTTGTCTCAAGACCGAGGACTGCACCTACGGACACGGCTGCCAGAGCATTTTCCCAGTTGTGGCGGCCAATCATCTGCAGGTCAGTCGTCCTTATGACAAAGCTCTC
>PSRH01000037.1 GCA_003175915.1 Candidatus Melainabacteria bacterium
ATCCCTGGCTGCTATCCCAACCGAAAACGAAGAGGTGGAAGCAGCTGTGCCTGATCACCTCTTGGGTAATAAGAGCGAACAGACCGTGCCGGGCAGCGACCGTTGGGTGCTTCTTGCTGAAGACAATCAAGTCTTGCAGGATCTGGCCTGCCGACAGCTGAACAAGCTGGGATTCAACGTCAAGGTGGTCAATAACGGTAAAGATGCTTTGATTGCCGCTTCGGAGCGAGAATACTGCCTGATTTTCATGGATTGTCAAATGCCGGAGATGGACGGCTTCGAGGCCACCCTGGAAATTAGAAGAGGCGAGGCAAGCACCGGCAAACATGTTCTCATCGTCGCCTTGACTGCCTCGGCCATGCCTTCCGATCGCGAAAAGTGCCTGGAGTCGGGGATGGACGACTACCTGAGTAAGCCCGTGCGCCTGCAACAACTCTGTGAAATCATTAAGCGTTGGCTACCTCTGCCAATTAACGGCACTAATCAGACTGCCAAAGAGCTCGCCCTCTTAGCCAACCAAAACAATTCAGCAAGCGACAATGGTAAGTCGAAAGCAGGCGAGGATCACGCCGAAGTCCTCGATCTAAATAGCTTGAGGCAATTCTATGGTGAAGAATCAGTAGAAGAAATCCTGAGAATGTTCTTGGACGAAGCCAAGGATCTGTTCGACAAAATCGAGCAAGATTTGAAGAATCGCGATCGCAAACAACTGGTTGCCTCAGCCCATCAGCTGAAGGGTGTGAGCGCCGCCGTTCATACTTCCGTGATGAATACCTTGAGTTTGGAACTGGAGCGTGCTGCCCGAGATGGTCCATGGGAAGACGTCGAAAGTTGGTATGAGAAACTTCATTCACAGTTTACTCTGGTAACAAAATTCGTAGAGACTTCCCTCAATAAACAAAGCTGTTGAGAAGCCATCTATAATTCAGTTTCTGGTGCTAGCCTCGCTTCGCTCACCAGAGTAAGAGCGGCTCGGATTCTCAACGAAAAGTGTTGAAATTACTATCAATACTTGCTTTCATCGTCATCGTCTCTTGCGGCGCTTTTGTTTTTCTTCTCTGTCGTCAAGCGCTGCCGGTCATGGATGGAATTGTCGGTTTACCCGAACTGGAAAGACCAGTACGGGTTTATTTCGACCAGAGGGCCATCCCCTATATTCAGGCCAGCTCCAAAGTCGATCTCAACCTGGCTCAAGGATATGTCACCGCCTCCGAACGCATCTTTCAGATGGACATGCTCAGGCGCATGGCCAAAGGTGAATTGTCCGAAATATTTGGTTCGGCCTGCTTACCTCAGGACAAGCTTGCCCGCACGCTTGGATTCACGAGATTGGCCAAAAAAGACTATGGCCTTTTAAGCAATGAAACGCGCAGCCTTCTAAAAGCATATTGCTTGGGCGTCAATGCGTATATAAACCAGAACAGCAACCGGCTTCCTATTCAGTTCTTCGCCCTCGCTTATCGCCCGCGCCTATGGCAGCCTGAAGACAGCCTGGCCATCCTCAAATTCCTTGAGTACCAGGTAGACGAGTCGTGGCGTCTTGATGAATTTCGCAACCGGATAATCAACAAAGCGGGCGGCAAACTAGCGTCGCGCATGTTCGAGCAAAATCTACAGAGCCACGAGGTGAAGACAAGCATGCTTGATTTACCAGGCTTTAAGCCTCTCCTGCAACCTCAGGCAAAACATGCCAACCTCGGCTTCGGCAGCAATGCCTGGACAGTTTCGTCGGCGATATCCAATTCAGGCGGCTGTCTGATCGCCTGCGACAAGCATACTTTTTTTTCCGCGCCTGACCTTTTCTATGTTTGCTCCTTGCGAGCGCTCAACACTCACGTAGCTGGTGCCACCATCCCTGGTGTACCAGGCATCATCATGGGCCGCAATGACGACATCGCCTGGGCAATGACAGCATTAAAAGCCGATGTCCAGGATCTGTATATCGAACAGTTTTCCGACAAGTACCCTCTTAAGTACCGGATACCGGGTGGCTGGTCGGATGCTGTGGCGATTACCGAAGAAATACCTCAGCGTTTCGCCGGCAACTTGCTCACCAAAATTCTTGAGACTCGCCACGGTCCAATCCTCATAAAGAGTGACAACACCGGCGTCGCCCTCAGTTGGACAGGCTTTCATACGAAACGCTCCTCCTTAGAAACAATTTTTCAGTTGAATCAGATGAGCAACCCGGCGGAATTTCGCAAGATTTTAGAGGGCTACGAGGGCAGCCCCCAAACATTTTTGTACGCCGATCGCGTGGGCAACACCGGCATGCAGGTGGCTGGAGCCATCCCCGTGCGCAAATGCGATCGGAAAATAAACAATTATCTGTTCACCGACGGCCCGGTGATCTTACCCGGCTGGAACGATGACTGCGCCTGGATTGACAAACTGAAATTCGCCGACTTACCCTCGCAATGGAACACTGCCGAAGGCTTTTTGGTCGCCAGCGATCCGCGCAATCCTTTCATTACAACCAGCAACAGCGATATAGCCGCTCAGCGAATAGTAGCGGTCCTGCAGGCATACAAAAAAAACGCCCAACATCTTGATCTGCCCGAGATGTCGTCCTTGCAGGGAGACCAGTCGGCCTATCTGGAGAGCCTGGTCAAGGCTGAGATAGCCTCTGCCCTCAGGCAGGTTCAAACCGCCGATAAATTTCAGTTCCAGGCCCTTTCCGCATTGACGAAGTGGGATGGGCAGTTGCATCCCGAAAGTGGTCCCGCTTGTATTTATGAGTCCTTTCTGGTTACCTTTTTGCGGCGCGTCCTGGACGCAAAAATTGGTCGCGAGCTTGTTAACGAATACGTTCAACGCTGGCCACGCTGGAGTATATTTGTTGCCAGAGCTCTCAGGGATAAGCCAGCTGAGCTTTTGCCGCCAGGCGAGCGCTCTTATACGACACTCATACTCACATCGTTTAGTGAGTCGCTTAAGAATCTGAGAATGACCATGAAGTCAGACGACCCGCAATCCTGGTCGTGGAAACGCCTCCACAAAATAGATTTTCTCGAGTCCTCTAAATCCCTGGGTGTTGCTTCCTCAGTCGCTCCCGTGATTATGCCAGGGCCATTGGGCGTGGGCGGCGACCAAGATTGCGTCAATGCCTGCAATATCGAAGTCAGCCACACACCCTGGCTATTGCAAGCCACCTGTGGTCCTAGCGAACGCCTGGTCATTGATATGTCAGACCGGGATAAGTTCTACCAAAATTTGACCTTGGGCCAATCTGAGCACCTTTTGTCCAGTTACCGAACTGACCAACTGCGCTCCTGGCTCAATGTCGAACCGCATGCGGTGGCGTTCTCCGACAAGCAAGTGAAACTACAAATGCAACATACGCTGGTTTTGAGCAACACCTATCAATAGCAATACAAACAACTTAAAACAAGGATAACCAATGGACAAAGTACTAGTAGCCGACGCCATCAGCCAAGAGGGAGTAGACATTCTTAAAGAGGGCCTGTCGGTTACATACAATCCCAAGATCACTGGCGAAGAGCTGTTGAATTGCATCGGTGAGTATGACGCTTTGCTGGTACGCAGCCGCACCAAAGTATCAGATCAAGTGATCAAGAAGGGGATCAAGTTGAAAGTGATCGGCCGCGCCGGCGTAGGTGTCGACAACATCGACGTACCCGCTGCCACAGAAGCCGGTATCGTTGTCCTCAACTCACCGGAAGGCAATACGGCGAGCGCCGCTGAGCACACGCTGGCGCTGCTCATGACCCTGGCGCGGCTTTTGCCGGCGGCGGACCGGTCTGTCAAGGACGGGTTGTGGGAGCGCGAGCGCTTCATCGGTTGCGAGCTTTTCAACAAGACCCTAGCCATCCTCGGTCTAGGGAAAGTCGGCACCCGCGTGGCGGCATCTGCCCAAGCTCTGGGCATGAAAGTGATCGTCTATGATCCATTGATTACGACAGAAAGAGCCGCCGAGCTCAATGTGCAAAAGCTGCCTCTGGAAGGCATCTGGCCTAAAGCCGATTTCATCACGATCCACGCTCCCAAGACGGTGGAAACGACAAACATGATCGACGAGGCTGCCATCGCCAAGATGAAGCGTGGTGTGCGCATTATCAATGCCGCTCGCGGCGGTATTATCAATGAAAAAGCGCTGGTAAAAGGTATTGAGGAAGGCAAGATTGCTGGAGCGGCTATCGATGTTTTTGAAAGCGAGCCCCCGGTCGGCTCACCCCTTTTGAAGCTGGCCGACAAAGTGGTGCTCTCTCCTCATCTAGGGGCATCCACTCACGAAGCACAATTCAACGTGGCGATTGATCTGGCCGAGCAGATTCGCGATTACCTGCAAACCGGGATCGCCAAGAGCCCAGTGAATTTGCCCTCTATGAAACCGGAAGTAATGAAAGAACTGGGCGGCTATGTCTGGTTGGCCGAGTCGATGGGTACCATTGCAGCTGAACTGAATTCCGGCGAGATCAGGAGCCTGGAAATCGTTTGCGCCGGTCGCTTAGCAAGCAAGGATAATGCACCGCTGGTAGTAGCGGCCTTGCGAGGTATTCTTTCCAAACGAATCGGCGGAGTTACTTACGTTAACGCTCAACTGATTGCTCGCAACAACGGCATCCAGGTGCGCGCCAGCAAATCGGAAGATACGAGCCAGTACCACGACGAGCTTACTGTGATCGTCTCCTCCGGGCAGCAAGTATCGTCCTTGAGCGGCACGATTTTAATTCACGACGAACCATTGATTACCAAGATCAATTCGTACCCTATTAACCTCAATCCCGTACCCATGATGCTCTTTACTTGCCATAAAGACCAGCCCGGCATGGTGGCCAAGGTAGCTGGCACGCTGCAGAAACACGATGTAAACATCAGCAACATGAGCCTGGCCCGCGTCGGTGTCAGACAGGAAGCAGTCATGGTTATGGGTGTTGACGATCCTTTGGGCTCGGAGATTTTGAATGAGCTGACCACTCTGGATGGCATTAATACGGCTCATTTCGTCTCCTTGATGCGCCCTCCTCGCCGTCCCACAGGCTGAAGTGATGAGGTCTGATGAAAGCAGTGAAAGTGCCACTCTTGGTCGCCCTGATTGCCATTTCGGTTAGCCAGGCTCAAGCACAGCCAGCCACCAATGTCTTCGGAGGGGTGTTCAAAGGGGATCGTTTACGAGAGCCGCGCAAAGACAACCTGGAAGATTTCTTTTCCCGCAGCGAATTCAAAGAGGTGACACTCACCCCCCTTACTCTCAAGCCCGGCAAGCTTTTACCTGGGCTCAATCAAGAGGCAGTCGATAAGCTCAATTGCAACTATTTTGTCGTCGTCAATGACGCCAGGATTACCGATTTCGCCGCAATATACAAGCAGAATCGCCTGGACGGTTTTGGCAATTTCGTCACGGTAGACTCGCTCATGCATCCCTATCTCGCCCACCGCAACGCCATCAAAGTTGCGGTTTTGAGTAAGTCCTGTTACACCCAGCTGAAATCGCTCATAGCAGGAATGATTGCCGCCTCGATTAGCGACTATCGAGAGACGGAAGATGATGAAGTAAAGGACGATATCCAGCGCAATCTTGCCTATTTAAGCGTCGCTATGAGGCTGCTTGCCCCTGAGGACAAGCCCGAGGATTTCGGGGGCGTCGAGGACCTGGTCAAACAAGATCTGGCCAATATCCAGAAAGGTAGAGTAGCACCGTCTGCCATTTTCCAGAGAAGTGAGAACTTTGCTGCTTATCGACCCTTCGGCATTTACGAATCCAGCGAAACCCTAAAAAACTTCTTTCGTTGCCGGCAGTGGCTGGGCAGAATGTTTTTTCCCTTGACCGACGTAACGATCAATACAAAATCTGGTGGTGGCAACGAATTCAGACGCGCCGTACTTTTGTATCGCAGTTTGATCAAAGCCAAACTGGCAGGCGCCCAGGGCTTCGCCGCCTGGGACAAGCTCCACAAAGCGCTTTTGCTTGTCGAAGATGGTGAACCGTTTAAAAGTGGTGGGGACTTACTGCCCGACGATTTTGCCACCGCTTTTCTGGCCACTGAAAAATCCCTGAAATTGACGCTTGACGCTCTCTCTAACCCTCTCACCAGAACTAAGCTCTTGTTGTCGCTCAAGAGTGCGGAAAGCAAGCAGTTTACTTCCACTTCCATCTTTCAACTAAGCAGCAAGAATCAGAAAGAGGCAAGGAATTTAGCTTTCCGGCTTTTGCCGCCCCTCAACCCGCTCGAATTCGATTGGCTGAATGCCCAAGTGATTCAGGAAAAAGACGAGACAAGCGGCTTCAACGCTCTGCCGGCGGGACTGATCTTCCTGCATGCCCGGGGCTTTCGCCTGGCCGACAATATTCTCGCTGACAATACCTGGCGGCTCAGCCAGGACCTCGTCTTCTCTTTGCCAACTCTCGAATCAAACGTAGTGGCTGCCAGTCAGAGCGCCCCCCTGAGCAATATCTGGCAGGCCCTGGTCGGCGCTGCCAAACCTGTGCCCGACGGCGCCCAAGCACCAATGCGTACGACTATCTGGCTGAACCGCTGTCTGGAGTTCGCAGCGGCAAGCTGGCTCGACAACTGGTTGGCGCTCGACAAACAAGCGCCCACACCGGCCAAGGAACGATCGCCAGCAAGCGTTCCGGCCAACCCGCCTGTGCGAAGGATGGCTGGTTTTAATTACCTGGAGCCGGCCCCTGAAACATTCAAGCGTATGTCTGCTGGGCTTTTGCAATTCTCGCAAGGCTTGGTCGAGTTGGGCATCTTTCCAGCTGACCTGAAAGAGCGCACTGCCGACTTCCACAGACTGACCGAACGTTTAAGTGAGATCGCCAGAAAGGAAGCAGGCAAAGAAGCTCTCGATCGAGATGATCTCCAGCTTCTCGCTAACATAGATCGTTTGCTGGAAAAGATCTCCTCGCCTTCAGCCGCTAATCTCTTCCTTACCTACGGCGTCCCCCGCCCTGCCAGCACGACACCAAATCCGGTGTCAGCCAAAGCTGCCATAGTGCTCCACAGCCGCTCAACCGACAATCAGGTCGTCAAAGAAAATGCCACTAGTCAACCAGTAAGCAAATTCAGGGGTGTCAATCTCGGGCTGGGCGGACCAGGCACCCTCTACGTCTTGCTGAAGACCGCCAGGGGTCAACTTTTGTGTCGCGGCGCTGTCTATTCCTTTTACGAAGCGCCCGGCGACCCAATCAGCCATCCCCACTGGCAGCGAATGCTCGATTATGGTCTTTTGAAATCGCCCTTCTGGTGTGACGCATTCCAGGTAGTGGACCAAGCTTCCTCGAAGCACTGACCTAAGCGAATGCCGCCCAGAAGCCTCACATGAAAAGCTAAAGAAAGAGAATCCCAGAAAACACCTTCACATATC
This sequence comes from Candidatus Melainabacteria bacterium, assembly GCA_003175915.1. Classification (GTDB taxonomy): domain Bacteria; phylum Cyanobacteriota; class Vampirovibrionia; order Obscuribacterales; family Obscuribacteraceae; genus PSRH01. The sequence continues at coordinate 7,333 of PSRH01000037.1, forward strand.
GGCCGTATATCTGTTGGCTTTTTGACATATTTTGTTTCGATGGGAATATCCCCACTTGCCAGCGATCCAACTGCGCTATACCATCGAGGCAATTTGGTCGAACATTGCCCCACCCTGAGCGCCTACTCATGCGTTCGGGTTGCCAGGTCGTATCTGTTATGGTTATATCGTCAAACGGTGCTCCTTCAATTAGACCGTTCAATACGGAAGAATACTCGTCGCTGGCGACGCTCTTTCTGACGCAAGGTAGAGCCACGGAAGCTGAGGACCTGTACAAACAGGCCCTCGAGTTGGCCAGGCTTGCCAACGGCAAAGGTGACTCGGAGCTAACCAACAGGCTTGAGGAATTGGGCTGGTTCTATGCGCGCCAGGACAAGTATCATGAGGCGGAGCCATTATTCGAACGCGTTCTCGATTTGCGCTCACACGAGGCCAGTCCGAACGATGATTTACTGATTCGTTCCCTGGAACAGCTGGCCACGGCATACGAGAAGACCGGCAAAGCAAAAAAAGCGGAAGAACTTCTGACGCGCTTATTGGCTAAGCAAGAAGATCGATATGGCACAAGCGCGCTTTATCTCATTCCCACGCTCGATCGCCTGGCTGAATTTTGTCTTGGTCAAGATCATTATGAGAAGGCCGAGACCCTCTATTTGCGAATTCTGGCTATCGCCGAGTTCTATTACGGCACCTACTCGGTCGAGATCAATGGCGTCGTGTTGGCCCTCATCAATGTCTTCGAAAAGCAAGGAAAAACCGCCCTGGCCGAGTTCATGCTCCAGAAGCAAGAAGCAATCCTGGCGGCCATTCACGGTCCGGATGCGTTATGCGTAGCAGCTTGCCTGCTCAGGCGGGGCGAAATACTGACAAAGGTTAGGCGCCACGAAGAAGCTCAGCGGGTATATTTGAGAGCGTTGACCATCTACCAGAAGGCTTACGGTTCAGACTCAAGCTCCGTCAATGCGCTCAGACGTAGACTCAGCCAACTCTAGCGACCTGTCGCTGAGCTCCTGATTCGGCCTTTATTGATGAACATTTTCCTGTGTTTCATCAGTAGTCTCTTCCGATGCTTGCTTGTTCTTTTTGGCGGCCATCAGAGCATTGATTTTGTACCGCAACATGCTTTCCGAATCGGTCAGACCGAGTTTTACGTGCCCATCAGGACTCTGGTAGTACTGTTGCAGGATCTGATCGAAGCGCCATCCTTTAGATGCAAGCATATTAGCACCATGCTGGCTTAATCCGCGCGAGCCATTGCCAGGCCCGCGGCAAGTAAAGGTCCAGTACTCCCCTTCATCATGCACATCTAGAATACCGGCGGTGGCGAAGTGCAGCATGCGGGCCAGCTCTACGCCACTGACTTCCCGATTCTTCTTGCTTGCTCCCATCACCTGAAGTGAATGGGCGTTTCCCGTCTGCGGATCCCACTGGCGAATCGTCACACCGACGATTTTCGGCACCCCGGTGATCTTCTCCAGCAAGGAATCGGAGACAGTATATTTGCGGATGTTGAGATTCTCATAGGCGTCGCCAACCGTTGCTCTATAGAAGCCGGGTTTGACTACACGATCAGCGTCTTTCAGGACCACACCTCTTGTGGCGAAGACGGCTGCCGAACTGGTTCGGGCTTCAGCGGCCAAGCCGCGGTACATTTGATCGCGCACGTCAGGCACCAGATCGAACCCTTCTGTTCTGGACCATTTCGAACCCGGCCCCATATGTGCCCAGGCGTAGCTGCGGGCTGCTACCGCTTGCGCTTTCAAGGCCTCGAAATGCCAGTTAGCGGGCATTTCTGAAGGTACTACACCGCGCAGATAATCTTCCAGATCGAGAACGTTAATCAGGGTGACTGCGTGCGGAAAGGAAATAATTTCAAGGGAACCGCGGTACCAGCGGTTGTTCGCCCAGAATATGTAATTACCTGCGGACAATTCTGCCCTCTGGTTGAGGGGAAGACTGTAACTTTTGCCTGTTGCTAATTCTTCTATTGTGTTACCAACGATCGAGTAGACGGAGCGTGGATTAAGCGTAAAGACAGGACGATTGTCAACGAACACTGCCCCGGGAGCCCAGACAGCTACGCGGGCACGGGAGGCGCGAGTGGCGATGCCAATACGCACGGGTGTAACCATCGGCGGGTAGGGGGCAAAGAGGGCCGCTATCGGCTCGCTGGTCGCTTTTCCACAGGCTCCTCTGGCGTTGCCAATGAGAAAGCCGAGAACTCCGATGACAAGTAAAAATAGATATGATTTAGCTTGAAAAGATTTCAACTGGTATGCGGCTCTACTATTAGGTTTCAAAAGGGAAGCGGAAACAACTTAGGCCGGTAAGTCGATGATACTATGAAGGCTTGGGTGAGTGACGTTGGCAGGTTGATGAAAAAGCTACTCATAGTTGACGACGAGCCTGATATAGCCGCTTCAATACAATACGTATTGACGCAAGAAGGTTTCCTCACACTTCTTGCCCATGACGGTTTGAAAGCAATCCAATTGGTTGAAGCTGAAAAACCGGATTTGATCATTTTAGATCTTATGATGCCCGGGCTGGATGGCTATGAAGTCTGCCGAAGGGTCCGCTCAGCCGACCGCAAAATTCCGATTCTAATGTTAACGGCCCGCACTTCGGAAATCGACACTGTTGTCGGCCTGGAGCTGGGCGCCAATGATTACATTGCCAAGCCTGTGCGTCTCAGGGAGCTGGTTGCCAGGGTCAAGGCCCACTTGCGCGAGTCGCCCAGCGCCCCCCAACCGACCAGCGGCATCCGCCTGGGCAATCTCGCCATCGATATGGAAAGCCGCACAGTCACGGTGGCTAATCAGCCAATCGAACTCACTTTCAAGGAATTCGAGTTGCTCGCCGCCCTGGCCAAACACCCCAACCGGGTCTTTACCCGCGACCAGCTTTTCGCCCAAGTCTGGGGCTCCGATTTTCTGGGGGAAAGCCGAACGGTGGACGTCCATATTCGCTACTTGCGTGAAAAGCTGGAAGCAAACCCCAGCCAGCCAAAGCATATACTCACCGTTCGAGGCGTCGGCTACCGCCTGGTTTGGGAGTAACTTTGCCGGCCCAAGCCCTGTAGATCACAAGCAACGTAATTTTCCCACTTACAGCGATTTCTAAGTCAACTGTCAGGAAATCCTGCGTACTTTTCCCAGTGACAGTTCAGTTTCTCAAACCTATGCTTAAACCATCAACCGGGCGATAGCCAACGGTAAAGTAAGCTCTGCGCCCTATTAGACAACCCTGGCGGAAGCACAAATAGAGATGAGACTCTCCAAATTCCTCGTAAGCGTTAACCTCGCTGCTGTTATACCGATTGTCAGTCAAGCAGCCGGACAGGCAGCAGAAAAAGCAATCAGCGACAAGGCAGCCTGGTTAAAAGAAAACCTGGCCAGCATGGGCGAGAAAAAGGCGGCGATCAAACTCAAGGCCCAGACGGCTCGTTTGGCTAAGGCAGCAAGCGATACCTCTAACGGCCTGACCACCCAGTTGAGCAGTCTTAGACCTTTTGTGCCAAATCGAAAGCTGCCCAGCCAAAAGGAATTGGACCAGGCACTCGTAGCTCAAGCACCGCAGCTAGCTCAAGAACCAACCAGCACATTGAGCGGTAAGATATCCACTTTCTATAACTCAAGCAATCCGGACTATTCTCATCGAACTGTCTTCTCTCCCAAGACAATCGCCAGCACTGGTACAAACCTGAAGCCGTCGTCTCATTCCATTCATCAAATTTTCTCCAACATCGCCACCACCGGTAGTGCCATAGCAGGGGTCCAACGGCAACCAGTTCCTGGACCGCAAGCCACTCCGGCAGCCGGCGAGCCGAGCGAAACGCAGGCAAACATTTCGCCCCAGCTGGGCTTCCCAATGATGCGCCAGGCTGAGCGTTATTTGAATGATCAACCGGAGACAGACGAGCAGGCGCGGGCGGACCAAGCAATTATAAACCGTTATGCTCAAATGGAGTTTGGCGGAAACAATCCGGATGACCCAGGGAATGGCGGAGAGACATTTACGGCTGATACTGCCGGTAGTGCTGGACCACCGCCATTCCCCCTCAACCTTTTACCTCAGGCATCTTTGAAGCAGTTAGTGCGCGGTATGGCCCGACCAACTAGACCCACCGTCGCATTAAGCCGGCAGCCCTATTTCGGCAGCTGGCGCGGCGGCAGCCAGGGCGCCGGGCAATTCATGGCACCGAGAAATCTGCCGGTCGCCGGTTTCCATTCATACGTAAGGAGTTATGGCTTCTGCCGTCCCAATAACTGGCAGGCAAGACCAAGATTAGTTGCTCGACCATATTCCATTCCCCAGCGCCAGCTGGTCAGCCGGACACTGGGCAGGCCTTACCCGACCATTGCTCTGCGCCATCCGGTCCATCGCCAACCTGCACTCATAGCTCGTGAATTTCTCGCCATGCGTAGGCCGGCTCCACCAGCCCCGCGAGTCGCCGTCTACCCTCCGTATAATAGTCAAGTACGCCTGTACTAAAATCGCCTGATCTTCAGCCCCTTTTAGAGAAGATCTTGAGGATCGACAAGAGCTGCTCCTTCACCTTGCGACGGTGAGGCGAGCCGATTGATGCCCCCGTCAATTGCTCATAGTTGGCAATGAACCAGTCATACGCCTCTCTAAGCATTTCGTCGTTGGAATACTTCGGCTTCCAACCAAGCGCGGTAAGCGGTTCTATATCAAAATAGAAATCCTTGCCGTAAGTAAGATAATGCCAGGGGGCCAGCGGGCTTAAGCCCAATCGATCGAGGACCTCCAACGTCGTCACCGTTAAAGCGCTGGGCAAGTTTTTCACCTTCGACCGAGAATTTGCATGCCGGCTCAAGTTTTCCAAGGCTTCGCGAATGGTCCCGTAGCGATCGGTACCGACATTATAGAGACCAGGTTTGCCCGCCTGATAAACACATATATAGGCATTGATCAGGTCCTGAGCATGCAAAAGTTGGATTTTATTGCTTCCGTCTCCGATCACATAAACATTGGCGTTCTCTTTTATCCAATCAAAGAGGATTTGAAAGATTCCCAGTCGGCCTTCGCCAATGATCGTGCGCGGTCTGACAACAATTAGTTTCATGCCCTTTTGTTCGGCGACGGCGCGTACAGCCAATTCTCCATCCAACTTGCTTTTGCCGTAGATTTCTAGCGGCTTCAAAGAAGTCTCGTTTGTAACCGGACAATCTGGAGCACCAAAGATGGCCGAAGAACTCATATGAATGAAACATTGCACGCCGGCATTGGCAGCTTCTTCTGCCACGATTTGGCTGCCGGTTACATTGACTGCCTGAAAGCGCCGTCCCGATTTTGTCAGGGGCACCAGAGCAGCAGTGTGATGCACGATATCAATGCCCTGCATGGCCTGCCGCACTGGCTCGCGCTCGAGCACATCAATTTTGCAGAATTCGATTTGTGCCGGACGCTCAGGATCCTCCCAGATATCGAGAACGCGTACCGACTCACCCAGGGCGGAAAAGTGCCGGGCAATCAAGTTGCCCAAAAAACCGGAACCACCGGTAACAAGATGTTTCATGACGCCCCAAGCGTACGCAGACGATAGCTAATTCTACATTAGGTCAGCAGGCAGT
>PSRH01000104.1 GCA_003175915.1 Candidatus Melainabacteria bacterium
CGTGAAATCCCAGCAATTCAATAAGAACAAAACTGGTGACGAGAGTGCCGGTGAGGGCGCCGGCTACGTTGGCAAGATAGAGAAAGCTGAAGCTGTCTTGTTGAGAGGCATTCTCTTCGACGAAAGCCATCATGAATGGGAAGGTCGTGCCCATGCAAATGCACCAGGGTAGCGTGGCAATGGTTATGACGATTGCAGATAGCAAAAGATAGGAGAACGAATTCAAATCACCCATGCCTAAAAGGAGGTTGGCTCCTTGCTTGTACAACCAGGGAGCGGTGAAGGAGCCGATACCAATGAGTAGTTCGGTCAGTCCATAGAAAAATATGGGCGAGAGCTGAAATTTCTTGCGAAGAAAGGACACCCACTCACCGCCGCCATATGAGCCCAGGGCTAAGCCCAGCATGAAAACGCTTATGACAACAGAGAGTACCGGCGTGATCACTCCGAAAGCGGCGAAAGCCAACCTCACCCAGATGACTTGGTAGAGAAGACCACAAAAGCCAGATATGAAAAAGAGAAGAAAGAGCGGTCTTTGATAATTAGGTGCCATCTGATTCGAAAATGGTAAATGCTGGGATCAACATAAATAAGGTAGGAACATTATCGCAGCCAGATAGATTGTCCTGACAGAGGAAACTCTTGCCATCAAACTGAGCGATTGCCCGCTTGAGTGCATTTCGGCGATAATGCGGCCGGAACCGATAGCGTGATTGACAAATATAAAGTTTAGAGCTATTCTAATTGTGGAGTCATATGAATAAGCCTGGGATGAACACCTCAGAAGTCGAGCAATTTCTCAATCGCCACGGAGTCAAACCGACGCCGCAACGGATGGTAATTGCCGAGTTTGTGCTGAATGCCAAATCGCATCCCACAGCCGATCAGGTTTTCCAAGAGGTTGCCGAGAAATTACCGGTATTGCTCTCCCGGGCCACCGTCTACAACACCCTCAATACCCTGGTTGAGGCAGGCGCTATCCGGGAGGTTTATATAGCTCCCGGTCCGGCCAGGTATGACGCCAATATCGAAGAGCATCATCACTTTGTCGACGTGCACACAGGTAAAGTCATCGATATAGATGCGGACAGAGTACGGGGAATTGCCTCTGAGCTGGGACCGGACTTCAAGGTGCATCACTTTTCAGTGACATTCTTTGGTGAATTAAAAAATCGCTAGGTTGACTTACGCGTCGTTATTGGGCTGGTAGTTGAACGGGCGCACCAATGGCGCGCTACTACGTTAGTCTTCCGGGCGTATCGCTTCGTTCATTTCGACTGTAGCGGCGATGCCATGCGTCGCCCGGCCTTAGGGCTTCACCACCTCGGGTGATTTTGCCGCTGGGTTTTCGCTATTACTTTCTTTCAACTCCTGGTGGAAGCGATACAAGTCTTCCTCGAAAGGAGTCGGGGCTACCTTGACGTCGCCAGAATAGGGATACCCGAAAAGAGCCACAATAAAAAGATTGAGAGCAAGGGCGATGGTCACCAGAACTGTCATAAGTATCTGTACGGCCAACTTTTCCACGCCAAAGAAATAGGTGAAGACAACCAGCACTACTCCACCAAAAATCAAAATGCTCCAGATGATCCAGTCATACGCCGGCTCGGCTGCTGTCAGTCTGAGGTGTCTGTTATTAGCCAGAACATTGAGCTCGGCAAGGATTGAGGAATGTAAGTCGGTCTCGTCTTGATTGTGAGGTTGAAAATGGATCACCATTTTCCAGATCGCCGCTATGATCGCGTGGGCTTGCTGGCTCGACTTGCCGTACTCCATACTTTTCCATTCATCGTCGATCATTGTCTTTGCATAGATTACGCAATCGGAGCGCAGTTGCTCGCCTGTAGGTGACGGCAAGCCCTGAGCCAGGTGAAAGATATTATGCAGAGCGTTGGCTTCACTGGCGACGGTAATTCGTGCCTTATCGAATGTGTTGAGCGAGCCGACAACGATCAAGCCGAGGACAACGGCATAGAGAGTACCGACGATCGACAAGAGATAGCCGGCCACGTCGTGATGGGAGTTGAGGGTCTGGTGATCGACATAGTGCCTGACCAGCAAGAGTCCGAGAATCGCCAGAGCAATGCTGATGAAAAGAATAAACGAAAGAGAAAGAAAGGAAGCGACCACCCTTAAATCTCTGGACTGACGGGAGCCTCGTAGTCAATGCCACTTAAGCCGAAACCAAACAGTTTGAGAAACTCAGACTTGTAGCTTTCGATGTCAGAGATCGCTTTGATATTTTCGCTGTTCACTTCGTGCCAGAGTTTTTCTACTTTGGCCTGGACGTCAGGATCCATTTCTCGGTCATCGATGCGAATCCTGCCTTCAGCATCCAGGGTCGGTTCCTTGCCGCTGTAAAGCTGAGTGGCAAACAGCCTGTGGATTTGCTCGATGCAGCCTTCATGGTTTCCCTTTTGTTTCATTACTTTGTAGAGCAATGAAATATAAAGAGGTACGACTGGGATGGCTGAACTTGCTTGAGTAACCAGGGCCTTGTTGACCGAAACATAAGCACGCCCGTCCAGAGGCTTGAGGAGCGCCTGGATCTTCTTGGCGCTTTCTTCTAAATCTTTCTTGGCGCGGCCAATGGTGCCGTCCCTGTAGACGGGCCAGGTAACTTTGGGACCGATATAGGAGTAGCTTACCGTCTTGATGCCAGGAGCAAGAACACCGGCGTTCTTGAGCGCTTCCATCCACATCATCCAGTCTTCGCCACCCATGACGGCAACGGTGTCGGCGATTTCTTCTTTCGAAGCCGGCTCGATCGATACTTCTTTGACGATGTCTTTATCGGTGTCGAGAGTTTTGGCCGAGAACGAGGCACCAATCGGTTTGAGAGTAGATCTGTGGGTAGTGCCGGTTTTGGGATGGGTTCTGACCGGGGAGGCAACGCTGTAAACAACCAGATCAACTTTGCCTAGTTCCTTCTTGATCAGTTCGATGGTTCTTTGTTTCACATCATCCGAGAAGGCATCCCCATTGATGCTTTTTGCCGTCAATCCTTGAGCATGAGCGGCCTTTTCGAAACCGAAAGTGTTGTAGAAGCCTGCCGTGCCAGTTTTGCCGTTCTCGGGCTGCTTGTCGAAGTAAACACCAATCGTATCCGCCTTGCCCCCAAATGCCGCGACGATTCTTGATGACAATCCGTATCCGGTGGAGGAGCCGATCACCAGCACCTTTTGGGGAGCCCGCTCTATGGGCGGCTGCGCTTTCACGTAGGCGATTTGCTCGTGCACGTGGGCGGCACAACCGGTTGGATGTGTGGTGGTGCAGATGAAGCCGCGAATTTTTGGCTTGATAACCAAAGTGGTGAGTGTGGTCATATCACCCTCAATTATGCTTGGGGACAAAGGCAGATCATTTCGAATTTGCCTTTAATTGTCAATCTTTGACCTGTTCAATCGCTTCATCAAGCGAGCAATTCACCCTCATGAAGCTGAGTATTTGCTAAGCGTTGTCAGGATATTGAAACTGGCAGTTGCCGGGCCAGCCCTACTCGGCTCTGGTCAAGTCATCTTCGCTAGCGTAGGAATTTTGCACGACGTGATCCCAGGCCAGCTCCTCAAGTGTCTGTTTAACGGTGATCCTTGAGCGGACGCAATAGCTCAAGACGACAATTGCTTGCTCGACTTTAAGACGTTCGTCGCGGATCAACTCCAGACATTGCCTGGCTGCTTCGATGGTTTCTCGATTGATTATGGAAGCGTCAAGCAGGCATGCTGAGAGGTCGATGATCGGGGGAGTGGACATCTCTTCTGCTTTGCTGATGTGTTCGTCAGTTATTAGTCCAGACATTTTTAAAAGATTGGCTACCTGTGTGCCGAGATGAGTCATGCTTTTAAGGGCCTGGGCGGGTGCAACACCCTGACTGTTCACTTCCTTGAGCAATTCTGCCGCTTGCTGAGCATTGACTTTTCCTTCGGCTACCATCTTTTGCAGCTCGAGAGCGCCATCACGACTCTCGCTTGAAACCAACCCCGATTCCACCAGAATCTCACCGATTGGTCGGCCCTCAATGAGGCCGGCCTCTACAGCCCAAAGTCCATCGCTTTCCGAAAGAAGTCCGGCGATAGCAAAGAGTTCTCCCAATTTGATCCAGGAATTAGACTGGGGCTGGTAGATGCCTTCCAGAATTAAGGCCTTTTCCAGGCTAATTCGCCGAGCTGAGGCGATTCTTATGCCATGGACGGCTTCCTGGGCGGTAATTTCATTCTGTTTGAGAAGCACCTGGGCGTTCAGTGTTGCTGCCATCACTGACGGTGAAACGAGTCCCATCAGCACAAGCGTGCGACCGATTGGCAGGGCCATTTGTTCGGCGCGAGCCGTCGCACTCTTTAGCTGTGATTCCGAGACGACTTCAGCGGACAAAAGCAGTTCCGCCAGCTCCCCTAGCTGCGCCTCTTGCTCAGTTGTCCAGCCGCTCATTCTGAGCGCCTCATCAAAGGAGGCGCGGCTGGCCTTCACTATATAAAGTGCTCTGATTGCCACTTCGAAAGGGAGTTGGCCCGTGCGAATCATATGTTGGGCCTGGAGGACGACCTGCAGGTCTTTCTCCTTCAGGCTGCCTGTCATCAACAGAATTCTGCCCACCGGAGTGGCCGTCCTTCTGGATAGTATTAGTGCTTCTTCGAGTTGACTCTGCTTTATCAGACCAACACGTGTCAAGAGATCGCCAACTCGAGAAGGGTTTCTAGGTTTGCCTATTTCCATCCTGCGTGCCCCTATCTGTCCTGGTTTAGTCCGGAGTGATGACGCCGGAGGTAACTGAGGACCAAGCTGATTTATACGCGACCTTCGCACCATCAAATGATAGACAAATGAAGGAGCAAAATTAGACACTGATTTGCGAAGAATTTGAAATTCCGCAGGAAATGCCCGACGTAGCTTGATTCAAAGCAGCTTGAATTATGTTTACGAACTGGAATTGGCTGGCTTGATTATAGTAAGTGTGACCCGGTCAATCGTGCAATTTTGCGCTTTGCCTTTCCGCTTTCTTTCTCGATAATACTCCTTATACTGCCTCGACCCTCTAGAGTACGACAGCAAAAATGGGTTGTCAACAAGAGGCAGATTAGAACTCAGAAAACGTTAGCTAGTGACACTTTCCCCTCAGGCAGGGCAATCTCACAGAGATCTCACCTTTGATAATTGGCGGATTGATTTTAGTACCGGTTCGCAAACGCAGGCCGTTTGCTGGAAATGCGCGCAGCTGTTTCAAGCACCTGAACGATCGATTGAAAGTCGTCCTCGCTCAACCAGGCACTGTTCGAGATCGTCAAACTCCGCTCGGAAAGCGCTCGGGCATTGGGTATGCGGATATCTGGCAAGAGTCCTCTCAGATATGCGTAGCTGGAAAGATCATGAATAAATAGTTTGGTAACTCCCAGGCCCTTGGTCCATAACTGAGCCAGGGCGGATTGGCACGAGTCACGGGTCGGCAGGGCCACGATAATGGTCGGCCAGGTTGCTGAAGTGCCGGGTAGCTCTTTCAGTACCGTGAGGCCCTCAATGGCGCTCAACCGTTCGGCGCGTTGCCTGCCGCGCAAGGCATTATCTTCAAGGTGTTCTTTGAGGCGAGCCAGAGCCGATCTACCTACCCGTTTGCGAAAAGAACTTACCTTGTGAACAGGGATCTGAGTGAAGTGCTCGCCGGCAGCATTGACGGGATTTCCCTGGCGCAGCCAGTGCCTGAGGTTGGCGCCATAAGTAATGGACAGGCCGGTCGGGTTGTAAAAAAGTCTATAGCCGATCAACTGGCAGATTCTCAAGATTTCCCAGTCTATTCTTAAAGGTACGAGCTGGCGGCTGGTTTCCAAAAGGGCTTTTCGCATAGCCGGATCGCGGGCTACCAATGCTCCCCCTTCATAAAGGGTCAGACCTTTGCCAGCAGCAAAGCTAAAGAAGCCAAGATCGCAAACCGTTCCAGCTTTGTCGTGGTACCAGCTGGCCCCCAGGGCATGCGCGGCATCCTCAATAAGCCAAGCCCCATTTTGTCCAGCGATCTCGAGAGCGGGACTGAGGTCAGCCACTAAGCCACCCAGATGTGTAGGCACCACGCACAGTGTGTCCTTGTTGCAAATCTTTTCCAGCACATCTGGATCGAAATCGAAGCGGTCAGCTTGAGTATCGCATACGGCGATGCGCAAGCCGGCCTTTTTTATCACCATTGGGACGAGCGGACATGTGTAGCCCGGAATCACGACAGTGCGGCGACTACTCTTTCGTTTGAGCGTCTCTAAGGCGACTAACAAGCATGCCGTTCCTGAACATTCCACCTGGACGGACGGTACATCCAGAAATCTGGCAAGAGCATCTTCGAAACTATCCCTGTCATTCTCAGGGCGTTGGAAATCTTGCCACGTGAGAGGCAAGCCGGCGGTTGGCGGTAATTCACGCGCCCTAAGCACTTGATATTCCTTCTCTCTTGGTTGGGCTGCCTATGGCCAGTACGAGGACGCCAGCGACGATGAGGGCACCACCGAGAATCTGTATATAGGTTAGTTTTTCACCTAAAAGGAGGACCGACGCCACCGAAGTGGTTACGACCTCCAGGTGCGAGGCAGCATGAACGGGGCCTACGGGTGCGTGCCGTAACAGAGTCAGGTAGGTGACGAATACTCCCAGATAACCGAGGATGGCGAAGTAGATCCATTTTTCGATAAGCAACCTTTGTACCCAGGCCCAATCAAAGCCTGGCGGGGCCGTGTGAATTGCTCCAATCTTGAAGCCGACTTGAGTAAATGTGTCGAAGCAGAGCAAGATCAAAAAGCCGATAAGATAAAAACGCCGCATATTATGCCCACCCCACCAGGGCCACGCCGAAAGCAATTAAAGTTATGGCAATGCATCGCCGCGGCGTCAGCTTTTCCTTGAAGACCAGGCGTCCCCCGAGAGTGATAGTGAGGATATTGAAACTAGCCAGAAGCACGGCGAGCGAAAGTGGTACTAGTGATAACAGCGCCAACCAAAGAAAAAACTCAACAACATACGAACCGATGCCGGCCCACATCCATTTGTCCGATAGCATGGCCCGCCAGTGGCTGAACCAATTCTCTTCACTGATATTGGCGGCCGCCTTGAAGGAAAGTTGGCCAACCGTGTCCGCCACGATTTTGAGAAGCCAAATCAAAGTTGCTTGTGCTGTCATTTCAATGTGCTCATGGCCGTACTGGACAACAGGGAATGGTCCGCCTTTGTCAGCCAGGCATCCGAACCAAAAGGTTCGCCCTTTGCCTCAAACACTCTTGTAAATGTGTCAAGCAACCTCATGTTTGTTTCTTGATTGATGGCGTTGGCTGTCTGCCAATCGTGCCGTTGGCTTTGCCAGAGCCTCATCGAATCAATTTGCTTGAGGGGACCCTTCAACGGTTTCGGTGCCATTTCACCGCAAATATCGGCGCCGACCAAATTGCATGAAGCAGCAATTTTTTGAATGACGGCGGCAAGCTCAGCCAGACTCAATTTGCCCTGATCCCAATCAGTCAGGGCGTAATCGGGAGCTAGAACATCCTTGTCTATGCTGATGTAGACATTGGCGCCGGCTAATGATGCGGCAATTTCGCCGGCTATTCTATCAATCCCTTTGCTTTTCACGGTCTTGAAAAACATATTTGTGCCGCCGGCTCGGCGCGCTATTCCGGTGGCGGCGCGCACCTGCCTGGGCCATCTGAGAGGCGCGAAAACACACTCTTTAGCGTATGGATAAAGTCTAAGCCTGCCGGCGTAGAGGTCCTCAAAAGGAGAAAACCAGAGATTGCCAGCTTCCAGATCATCGCTGTTCTGACCAATCATCACTACCGAATCCACCCATCGTTGCTGGAGAACAAGAGATACCCAGTTACCGCAGTGATAAGCGGGAGGTAGATGGGTCCAATCGGGGTGGTTATCTATAAGTACGAGAGTTAGAGGCTTGCACTCCTCAGGAAGCGCCTCAAGTAATAGTGAGGTGATGTGATGGAAATCACCCGAGCCCAGAAAAGATAGCCAGCGAAAGTCTCTACGAATGCGGAGATCGCGCAAGGCCATGCGCAATTTGCGAATCCCTTTTTCGTTGGCCCAGAGGCGGAGGTCGCCTTCCAGCGCCTTGAGATTGGCGACTTTATCCAGCCGCTCCGCAAGAGCGGATTGCCCGCTTATACTGCCGTCGATATCTATGCCGAAAAACTGCCAGCTCATTTATCAGGCCATGCCAAGAGAAAGAGTACCTATTGTACAAAAACCCTCTTTGTGCGAGTGAGACAAAGTTTAGTATCTCAAGCGCTTCAATAATAAAGTAGCGGACCTTAACGCAAAATTCGCTTAGATGAACGGTCAGGTTTTGTATAATCGCCATTGCTCGCTTTGAGCAAGCCTTTTGGACGTTGCCCGCCTTTTATGTCTTACGACACTCTAGCTGTCACTGGTAGCAGCACTAACTCTAAAGTGTTTGCTTATTCGCGCTGGGATATCATTCCTGTCGCTTGCGGAATTTTGCATGCCAGCTATCTCGCCTTTATGTTCGTTTGTTTCTCAAAAGTACCATGGTGGCTGATGGTAGCCATGGGCCTGCTTTATTCTGTGAGTATTTCCTGGAATATCAACGGAATCGCCCACAATTTTATTCACAATCCTTATTTTCGCTCGCCACTGCTAAATCGCCTGTTCAGTCTTTTAGAGTCGCTGACGATCGGGTTCTCCCAGACTTTTTATGATTGTGTCCACATGCGTCACCACATGGGCAATAGCGATCGTCAGGACGAACTCGGTAAGACGAAGGACTGGCTTTCGATCTACCGCTATGGCAAGGAAGGACAGGCAGAAGATGTCTGGGGTTATACCTTTTTGAGCTTCTTTCGCGACGATGTGGCTGAGACGTATCAAGAGATAAAGAAAGTGAACGAAGCCGACGCGCGCTGGGGAAAATTTGAAGTGGCGGCTTTCATTGGGCTTTACCTGGCAATTCTCATCGCCAATTGGCAATTCTTTCTCTTCATGATTCCCTTCTACTATTTTGGCAATTGCCTCTCGTCGCTGAACGGATTTTACAGACACTACGGGGGCAATCCTGATTTACCGATTGCCTGGGGAGTGAGCTCATACCATAAACTTTACAATTTGATCTGGTTCAACAATGGTTATCACGCCGAGCACCACTTTCGTCCGCGTCTACACTGGACGAAGATGCAGGCTTTCCACGAGCAAATTGCTGATGAACAAGCAAAGGCGGGCGTTCGTGTGATTAGCATGCCACACCCTCTCGGCTTTCTCGATCCGGGCTTGCGGGCGTTTACAAAAAAGGTACGGCATTCTCCAAGCGAAGATAAGAAGAAGGACAGGGAGGTAGTTCATGCAACCAAAAACTAGAAACCTTCCGGTGGCTCTTGTTACTGTTATGCTCGCGCTGGCGGTTATCTTGACTGCTTCAGTCGCAGTACGAAGCCCAAGTATCCGGGTTATGGGTTTAGACCCGCAGACTCGTGCTGCTTTCAAGTGTCCAAAATGCGGCTCTGATATGGAAGCAGGCACCTTGCTTAGTGGTGGTTCTTATCGGTGCAGTTGGCTGCGAGGTCCTTTCAGAACTTGGAGGAATTCGGAAGACGTCCTCACGACTATGAGTTTTCGCTGCAAAGAATGCGGCTACCTGGAGTCCTATGCCACCACTAAGTGAATTATTTAGAGCTGCCTCCTAGATCCACATAGAACCCAGGACGGGTTTAGTGACGGGCACTTTGGAGACGTACTCAAGCTCGGGTAAAGCGAACTTTAGGAGCCGGTTCATGACTGGGTCGACGTGGCGAGTTAGTACCGCGCTCGGTACTAGTGAACAACCGAGTTCGCTCTTCAATTTTTCTTGGGAAGCCCCAATATGAGTATGAGTGATGCCTTTGTCCAGACAATAGCGAATATTCTCAAGCCAGGACACGAAAAATATCTTGTAGTCCCGACCGGCTTCGCGATCCATGCCGATGTATTTTTGGATGAGGCTGTTTTTGCGCTCGACCAACAATTCGAAGGCAATCAACTTGTCCGCTAGATAATAGAGAACATAACGTGCCCCTGGTACAGTGTCGCAAATACGCTCAAAATACTCGCGGCGATGGACGCCAAACGAACTTTCGCTTTGTTTGACTTGCTCAAGATAAAGCTCATAGACCTGGTCGATCCACGGACCCACCTGGTTTTCATAAGTGATTCTAAGATCCTGGCGTTTCTTTTCGGCTCGTTTCAGGTAGCGCCTCAGATCCGGATCGAGTGTTTTCAGGTAATCTTCGAGACTGGCAAATCGCAGCTCCATTTGACAGTACGGCATGCTGTTGACGCAGGAAAAAGCAGTGAGCTTGTTAATTGGCAAGTTCTTTCCGCTTTCAAAAGTGAAATCCTTGAATGCGATCAGTTGGGCTTGCAACCTTTTTGCGGCGCGATTAAGAGCTTCTATAGCGACCAACCAGGCTCTCTCCAACGATTCAAGAGAGGCATTGCGGTCAAAACCTACCTCACCCCACTCTCCCTCAACAAAGCCGACACCAAGCACCTTCGGTCTTAACAGCCTGGGCAAAATGGCCTTAGCGGCGCCTGCCAACTGAAGGGCGCTGCCACTGAGTGTGGTGGTGAGGTCGTAGTGCGTCGTGAAAAGTGGCAAGAGAAGTAGAGGACCATCGTCGTTCTTGACAATGATGCTTGAAAACTCGAATTCGTCCATGCCGCAATCACCCATAAGGCCAATCATTTCTGCTGAATCGGGGTGATCGGGGAAGAATTGCGACCAGGTACGATCGTCAAGAGGATTCAGCTTGTCGCTGAATTCGGCGCTCATTGACGAGCTGGTTTTCTTTGCAGATTTAGCTTCGAGTTTTAATGTCATCATCGAGCGCTATTACACCTGCCTTTTAACTAATGCGTTACCTGGCGCTTAGAGCAATCGTTACTATCGTTAGGCAGCTTGTAAAAAACAAGCACGCATGCGAAAGGAGATCGAAAGCGCGTTCTCTATCGAAGTTTACGTGCTGAGGTTGCCAATAAAGTTTAAATTACGCCAAGGTTACTAGCTCATGACAGGTGTATGTTTTCCTAGTCATGAGGATGAGCGGTGCATATTCTCCTAGCGGAAGACGATGAAGTTTTGTCGGACGGCATATCTAAGGCGTTGCAGCAAAAAGGATATTCCGTTGACGTGTTCGACAATGGTGTTGCCGCTCAACAGGCTGCCGTTGGCGCCAAGTTCGATCTGATTATTCTGGATTTAGGTCTGCCCAAGCTCGATGGACTGAGCGTTCTCCAGCGAGTACGCTTGCAAAGCAAGACAGTGCCTATTCTTATCGTCACTGCCCGCGACGGCCTGCATGATCGGGTCAGTGGATTGGATCTGGGCGCTGACGATTACATTACTAAACCATTCGATCTGCCTGAACTGGAAGCGCGCGTGCGGGCTTTACTCAGGCGCAGTACCAAGTCAAAGGATGAAGAGTTGGTATTGGGCGAATTGCGTTTTGACGTAATTGGTCGCCGGGCCTTCATCAAGGATGTTCCCCTTGAATTATCGGCTCGAGAACTAGCTGTTCTGGAATTCCTTCTACAGCGGGCCGGGCGGGTTGTCAATAAAGAGCAGCTGATCGAATACATGTATGGCTGGGATGAAGACGTTACTTACAATGCCATTGAAGTAAACGTGCATCGCTTGCGCAAGAAAATAGAAGCGGCCGATGTGAATATTCGTACTATCCGCGGTCTTGGTTATTTGCTTGATGTGGTCACATGAAAAGTAACAAGACAGTTTCTATTCGTAAACAGCTGATCGGCTGGCTGATGATTCCAATCACCAGCCTCTGTCTTGTCAGTGCTGTCGTTACTTACTTCATCGCCGTGAGAATGACGACTCAGGGATATGATGCGGCTCTTATGGAATCGGCTCGAGAATTGGCTAATCGTGCCACCCTGCAAGATGGCAACATTGTTCTTGATCTACCACCGGCCGCATTGGCAGTGTTCAAAGATGACAACATCGACAAGTTTTATTACGCGGCTTTCGGAGAAAACTGCCGGCTCATTGCCGGTGATGCCGATGTTTTACAGGCGCTCAACCCGGCTGCCGCCAGTCAACCGCGCTTCCGCAATGGCAGGCTGCACCGAAGCCCGATCCGCATTGCCTGCTATAACGCAGCTGTTTCAGGAGCTCCCAATCGGCACGTGCGTATATTTGTCGCTGAAACAGTTCGTAAGCGACAAGCATTGACCAATCAGATTTTGATTGCGGTAATCGTACCTCAGCTTCTTCTTATAGGATTGGCTTCTCTGTCGGTTTGGTTGGGTGTAGCCAGGGGACTGGCACCACTTCAAGCGGTGCGCTCCGCCATCGCCAGCAGATCTCAATTTGATCTGAGTCCAATGGCGGAATTGAATCCTCCTTTGGAAATCCGTCCTCTGGTCAACGCTATCAATGATTTGTTGGGACGCTTGAACCGAGATATTGAAGCGCAACGACGCTTTGTAGCTAACGCCGCTCACCAACTACGCACACCCCTGGCTGGCTTGAAAACACAGACTGAGCTAGGGCTGAGACAAGAAAATTTTTCTGAACTGCGCGGCATTCTCAATCAAATTCAACGGGGAGCAGCCAATCTTACGCGCCTTGTCAATCAGCTTCTTTCCCTGGCCCAACTCGAACCTAGTGGTGCACAGTCGTCGCTTGTTCGCACCAGAATTGATTTGAATGCAATCGTCAAAGAAGCCACCAGAGATATGGTGCCCTATGCCTTGAGCAATGATATCGACCTGGGTTTCGAAGAGTCCCAAAAGCCAGCGTTTGTGATCGCCAACGCATGGAGCATTCGTGAACTGGTCACTAATTTGATTGATAATGCCGTTCGCTACACTCAATCCGGAGGCAAGGTTACAGTCAGGATCGAAAGCGCTGATCCAGTCACTCTTGTTGTAGAAGACAATGGACCGGGTATTCCAGAGAGCGAGCGCGAGCGCGTATTTGAGCGCTTCTATAGAGTGCTGGGCAACAACGTCAACGGCAGCGGTCTGGGTTTGGCAATTGTGAAGGAAATTGTCTTGAGCCATCAAGGCCGAGTATCGATTGAATCTGGAATCGGTGGCAAAGGCACCCTGCTACTAGTTACCTTTCCTCCGGCTGAAATGTCTTTCAAGCCGCCTGCCGATAAATCGATAAATGTGGCAACCAGTCCCCTCTCAGCTCCGGCAAGCCGGGTCAATTGACAAGCTGAGCCGATGCTTCGGCAACGAATCTTAATTGTAAGCTTCGTGCAAGCTTGCTTTTGTACCCTTAGTCAGTCCTAAAAGACCGAGCGGTACCTTTTATTGGGAGAAACATTGGTGGCAATCAATCAACCCCTGGGAACGAAATCATCAGCCTCGAACAAGGTTGCCTACCTTGCCGGCCGGACCCAATCGCCGGCGCTTGCCAGGCAGGGGGCCGAGATCGAGCAGGAAATCAATTTTGACCCGGTGGTTGGAGAAGAAGATCAACTTTTAGAGATTGAAAATAGAGTCTGTTCGCATGGTGACACGGTGCATTATGCGCAACGTCCTAAGATATTCGAAGCTTGTTCGGGTAGCTATCTATATGATGCGCAGGAGACTCCGTTCCTGGATCTGCAAATGTGGTATTCGGCGGTTAATCTGGGTTATGGCAACGAGCGTGTTAATGATGCTCTGAAAAGACAAATTGACAAACTGCCGCAGCTGGCCTGCCAGTACCTCCACAAAGAGAAGATTCAGTTAGCGGAGAAGCTGGTTGAAAGTGCGGAAGAGGCCTTTGATGAAAAGGGCAGAGTACATTTCAATGTTGGTGGAGCACAAGCGGTAGAAGATGCTATCAAGCTCGTAAGGAAGACGACTGGAAAGAGCCACCAACTAGCTTTTGAGGGTGGTTATCACGGACGTACATTGGCCTCCTCGTCGATCACTTCCTCATATCGTTATAGAGAAGCCTACGGACAATTTGGCGATCGGGCGGAGTTCATTCCTTATCCGTATTGCTTTCGTTGTCCTTTCGGGAAGAAACCAGATAGCTGCGAGTTGTATTGCGTCCAGCAGATCGAGCGGAAGTTCGAGCACGAATACACTGGTACCTGGAATCCGAAAACCAAAAAGGCCGAATTTGGTGCTTTCTTTGTGGAGATGATCCAGGGCACGGGTGGTTATGTCATTCCTCCTAAAGGATACTTCGAGAGACTGGCAAAACTCTGCCGCGAATATGGCATTCTCCTCGTGGACGACGAAATCCAAATGGGCTTCTACCGAACCGGTAAACTTTGGGCGGCCGAAAACTTCAACGTCAAGCCCGACATCATGGTGTTCGGTAAAGCCCTGACAAATGGACTCAATCCGCTTTCGGGAATCTGGGCTAAGGAAGAGCTTATCAGTCCTGATAAATTTGGACCTGGCTCAACTCACTCGACGTTCTCCTCGAATAGCCTGGGCACTGCTACTGGTCTAGAAGTGATGAAGATCTTCTCTGAGGGAGATTATGAAACCACTGTTCCAGAGAAGGGTGCGTATTTCCTCAATTTACTTAAGGACTTGCAGAGAAGACATCCTGAAATTGGGGACGTCGATGGACTCGGTCTTGCCCTGAGAATGGAGATGTGCCAGGCGGATGGATTTGCACCTAACCGTGCCCTTGCTGATGCCATGTTCCAGAGAGGACTGGAAGGTAATCTCAAGGTGAATGGCCGGAAATTGGGACTTGTCCTTGATATAGGTGGCTATTATAAGAATGTCATTACCTTGGCACCGTCACTTGAGATTACTTATCCGGAAATGGATCTGGCCCACGACGTTTTGGATGTGCTCATTAGCGAATGCAAGAAAGCGCTCTGAAACGATCGATTGAAGTTTACTGTGATTTCGACGGGACGATCACTGATCGTGACTCATTCGATTTCGTCCTTGCTGCTCTCGGTCGCCCAGGTTGGGAAGAAATCGAAGAGCGGTGGGAGAGAGATGAAATCACTGCCCGTGAATGCATGCGTTTGCAAACTGAATTGATTGACGGATCCTGGATGGAAATAACAGAGGTCCTGAAGCATGTATCTATCGATTCGACCTTTGCTTCCTTTGCTAAGTGGTGCCGCCAGTCTGGCGTGAAATTATATGTAGTCAGTGATGGAGTCGACCGAATCATAGAGCACCTTCTCGAACGCGAAAGAATCCAGGTCGATAAAGTCTGGTCGAATCGATTGGTACAGGAAAAGGACGGATACAAGCTCGAATTTCCCAATCTCGGTGAAGATTGTTCGCTCGGGATCTGCAAGTGCGCCCTCCTGGAAAGAGCCGGCACGGAAATTCTTCGCGTAGTGATTGGAGACAGTAAAAGTGATTTCTGCTGGGCGAAAGTGGGCGATTTGTTATTTGCGAAGAAAAAGTTGATCGACTACTGCCGCCGAGAAAATATCGCTCATATAGAATTCGAGAACTTTCAGACTATTCAAAATGCGCTTGGAGAAAAGCTAACCTTCACTACTGCTTAGGTGGCCGGTAAAGAGATCAGGTCTTCAAAAAAACCACCGAATCCGCCCTCTTTGTCGACCAGGTGAATCTCCAGGATCCAGTGGCGCTTAAGGCCGTCAGCACCGGGGGTATGCATAGGCAGATGATTGAGAGCATTGATCCGGTGCTCTGGCGAATCTCCATATCTTTGAATATGCGAGAACTCCCCGACTATATGTCCAGCATGGTTATTGCCGAACCCCCAACCTGCATGTTCAGTTAGTTCGAGCACTTTTGCCCATAGTTGAGCACCGGTCATAGCCGGATTGTCCAGGTAGAATTCTTTGCCTTGAGCAAAAATTCTTTCCAGGTCTTGAATTAACTTAGATTTGACCGGGTCTTCGCCGAGGAGGTAAGTCTTGCCAATATCACCTTCGAAGTTATCGAAGACCGGTCCAAGGTCTAAGTAGACAAGATCTCCCTGACAAATTGGCAGGTCGGGCGGATCCACCTTATAGGAGAAGAATGTATTCTTTCCGGTACGTACCACTCTTTTATGCCAGTGTTTTTTGGTTCCGAACATCTGGAAAGCCAGGTCATAGATGCGATCACTAACTTGCTTTTCGGTGGAGCCGATAGTAATCAGATCTTTCTCTTCGATGGCTTTAAGTAGCTGGCGGGCCTTATCCTGGGCCTGGACTAGTTCTCTTTCCTGTTCTGGGGTCATCTATCTTTCGGATAACAGGTGGAGAGTGCCTTCACCGATTGACAATCCGTCCTTATTTCAGG
This sequence comes from Candidatus Melainabacteria bacterium, assembly GCA_003175915.1. GTDB lineage: Bacteria > Cyanobacteriota > Vampirovibrionia > Obscuribacterales > Obscuribacteraceae > PSRH01. The sequence continues at coordinate 16,225 of PSRH01000104.1, forward strand.
CAAATGATGGTTCTTTTATCAAATCTGCCACTGGATGGTCAGAAGAACCGGATCTAGTATATAAGAAGCAGCAGCCCAAATTTACATTGAGAAGGAGCTTTAAGAAGAACGATGTACGTTAAATCGAAAGGGCCAATCATTCGCGTCATAGTATTGGCGATGTTCGTGCTCTTCGCCTCTAATCAGGCTGAAGCTGGCAAGCCGGCCAAGCCCTTGAGTGCATCCGTTGAGATTGCTGCGCCACCGGAAGCGGTTTTTGAGGCGATCCAGAAAACACGCGATTCAACCTTGATGCACAGGAAACTTCTTTCTTACGATGGCAAAGTAGCAAAGATCAAAGAGAATCTGGAAGATGTGCCGATCTATGGCAAGGTCGAGTGTATTTGGGAGGAAACCGAAACTCCATTTGAGCGAATCGAATATAAGATGCTGAGCTCAGACAAATTCAAATCCGGATCAGGAACTTGGATATTGACACCTTCGGCAGACCACAAATCGACGAACCTCGAGTTGCAGTCTTTCCTCGACACAGGATTGCATGTTCCATTTGCTGGTGAGATCACAAAAATGGGCGCTGCGAAAGACAACAAAGTACGTCTTAAACGCATAAAGGAAGTGGCTGAGGGACTAGAGACTAAGACAGAAACGAAACACAAAGGCGGTTCATCGGAGAAAAAATAAGGACGCCACCAGCTCCGGTGAATTCGGTCGGCAGAGAGGCTTATGGCCGAGGAAGTAACTCTCAAAATAGCATATACTGAACAAGACTTTGTCGATGCCGCGGACGGCTACCGCGCACCAAGGAGAATACCGGTTCTATTAACCTGGTTTATTGTTTCGACGATCTTTTTCTTTGGCTGGATTTTCCACTTATTTGCAGCCGATCTCTTCATAACTGTATCGCTCGGCCTCGCTTTCTTCCTCTTCGTATTTCAACCACTCACTACAAACTTTCTCACCCGTAAGGACTTTCAAGCCAAGCAAGATGTCAAGGACGCTATGCAGCTGACCTTTACTGATATGGGAGTAGATGCGACGTCCACAAGTATCGCCGGGAAGAATTATTGGAGTGTCTTCACTGGTGCTGTGGAAACCGACGAAGGGATATTACTTTTCTACGGTGAGAATTCCTACCTGATCATTCCGAAGCGTTCTTTTGCTGAACCTACAGATGAAGCTGGACTGAGGCGACTGTTGCTTTCCAAGGTGCCCAATATCAAGCTCTACAAGCGCTTTTGTCCATCACTGGCGCGGGTTAAAAGACCAATATTGGCTCTTCTGATATCTGGTTTCGTACTGGTGGCTGCTTGTCTGATTTTGTCGTACTTAGTTGCCTCAATCACTCCTCAGCCAGAGGCGCCTGCACCCGAAGAAACTTCACCAACCAGTCTTGGCATCCAGGTGTTCGCTACAGAGCTGACTTAGGCGACGGCGGGATCACCTTCTCAAGCTTAGCTAGAACGGCTTGCGGCATGCGGGTCGCTCTATTTGTCTTTTGACTTATGAATACACAAGTTTGCCAGGCTTTGGCGCAGATTTTGTCTTTGACAGTGATTTCTGCTTCAATCCGAAAAGTCGTTTTGCTGAACCCGCTTACCCAAAGCAAACCCTTGGCTTTCTCAAACATATAGATTGGCAGTTTGTATTCAATTGATGTATTGAGCAGGACTGGCACCTGGCCGGCTTCAAGGCAGTCCCTGATGGAGGCAATTTTTTCAAAGCCGACCATCCGCATATCTTCAAGCCATCGAATATAGACAATGTTGCTAACATGCCCGTTGAAATCGATATCATACATTCTCACTGTGAATTCCATTTCTGTGGCGAAGTGCCTCGCGCCAGGGGCGTCATGGCTCATGGATGTCTCCTTGATAGAACGCAGGGCTAGTTCTTGCATAGTGGAAGCAATACCGAGCACTGCCGAGTCAGGTATAGCCCCACTTATATTGTCACATCTTGTCGTTGAACTGAGCGAGGCTTAAGCCAGAGAGTAGCTTCGCCCGCGGTGGCACCTTTTCATTCTTGTAATGCAGAGATTTGTCAATGATCTAGTAGAAACAGATTCAATATGTAGTGTATATGTCCAATTTCCTTAGCCTGATAAAGGCTGGTAAAATTTGTTCGAATTACTGTTCTAACTCAATATAGGCGATAAGTGTGCTGATCATCTGTATGAATCGTTCCTTTTTCCTGACTTTCACAATTGCCTTGGTTGCGGCTGTTGGTGTTTATCAGCCGAGCTGGGCAAAGACTCCTGTATCAAACGACAGTATGACCGCGTTTGAAGATCAGCTTAAGAACTTGACTAAAGCTCCTGGAAAACCTGGCGAGTCGCAAGAGGCAGATTGGCGCACATATGAGCTGCAGGCCGAGGAGTCTATCAAGGCCGGAAAATACGCCGAAGCTGTGGAGCAGTGTTCGAAGGCGATTGCTTCTAATTCCGAGGATTTGCATGCCTATCGTCTACGAGCCGTGGCTTATCTGCGCTTGGGTGAAAAGGAAAAAGCCAAAGACGATCAAATCAAGCTGCTTCAGTTACAAGAGCAAATTGCGGCAAAAAACTGCAAAGAAGAAATTGCCAAATATACAGCTGCCATCAATGCCAATCCCAAGAACGCTAAGGCTTATGCAGACAGGGCGGCCGCCTACATGAATCTCAATCAGTACGATCAAGCTGTTCAAGACAGCTCCAAAGCGATCAGCCTGGATGGAAAAAACAAATACGCTTATTTCACGCGTATGGCTGCCTATACGGCTCTGCACGACAATGCCAGGGCCCAATCGGATCGTCAAACCTTCCAATCACTCGATCGTGGTGATAAAGTCCGACTGAGCAATAGTGCAGTGATTGACTATTCCAGAATTATTGAAAGCAATCCTAACGATGTAAATGCTCTTTTGAATCGGGCCAGAGCCTACGTCGAGTTGGGGCAATTCACCTCAGCGAGAAAGGACTGTGATGCCTTGATCAAGCTCAACGCTGATTCAACAGAAGTAAGAGAAATGCGCAGTCGCTGTCAGAAGGAAATTCGTCGGCATTCCGCGAAAGAGGAAAAAGCTCGCAAGTGATAGGCATCGTTGGTATCTGGACGCTCGTTTCCTATAAACATGAAAGCTTTGAAGGAATCATCTTTTACCCTATGGGTCCTTATGCTCTCGGCCGGTTGATCTACACCGAGAAAGGTTATTTCTCCGTGATGATCATGAAGGCAGACCGCAAACAGTTTGATGCTCCCAGTGTCTTTGAGGCCTCGGCGGAAGAAAAACTGGCGGCCTCCGACGGCTTCATCGCATATAGTGGAAAGTATTCATTTGAAGATAACAAGATTGTTCACCAAATCGATATGAGTTTCTTCCCCAACTGGATCGGTACCACGCACAAGAGCACGGCCGTTCTGGCCAATGATACATTGTCGATTACCACGACGGCCCTGTCTGCCACTGCCGGGGCGCAGGACATAGCGCATATCGTTTGGAAGAAGTCAGAACTAAGCGGCTAGATCGAGTCAGCTTGATACGATCTGAACAGCAGCGGCTTCGCTGATTCTGGCTCTGGCTGCGGCTGCGTGCAGATTTAGCCCCTCAATTCCGGCAAAGCGAATTGTATCACTGGACAGCTCAGTTGCTCTTGCCGGCACTGTCAAACAACTTTGTGGGCGCAAGAAGGTCAACGGTGTCAATGCTCCAGAGAAACGAGCGCAGCGATTTGTCGGCAGAGTGTGATTGGCGCCGCTCATGTAATCGCCGTAGGGTACGGTTGAATTGATCCCAACAAACAAGGCCCCGTAGTTTCTCAAGATGCCCTTAACTGCCTCCGGCTGTCGCACGTGCAGGCATACGTGCTCTGGCGCCAGGCGATTAACTGCCTCTGTGCAAGCCAATATAGAATCGAGTACGAAGATCGCACTTCCCGAGATCGCTTCAATCAAATGACCTGACACGTGGCTGTTCTTGGCTAAAAGATCGATCTCTTGCTGAACAGATATTGCCAGTTGTGAGGAATCGGTAAGCAAATAGGCCCTGGAGTCGGGACCATGCTCCATCTGAGACAGTAGATCAAGGGCAAGCCACTGCGGACTGGCGACCGCGTCAGCAACGATAACAATCTCACTTGGGCCGGCGAGCATGTCGATACCGACTGTTCCTTGCAGTTGCCGTTTGGCTTCCATTACATAACTGTTGCCTGGTCCGGCAATTATGTCTGCTGCCTTAATTGACTCGGTGCCAAAAGCTGCTGCTGCGATTGCTTGTGCTCCGCCGATTTGATAGATTTCAGTTACGCCTGCCAAAGTTGCCGCAAAGATGATTTCGGCTGATGGTTTAGGGCATAAAATGCAGATCTCTTCTACGCCGGCAGCACGAGCGGTCAAAGCGGTCATCAACGCCGTTGAAGGTAGGGGGTAGCGACCACTGGGGACGTAGCAAGCTGCTCTTGCCACTGGGGAGAATTGTATGCCAACGCTAAATTCGGCATAATCGAGCGAAACTGGCTTGATGTTTTTCATGACAGCTTGCCCGAGCGATGTAATCCGTTCGGCCGCCTTACGCATTACTGCTTGATCGGCTTGTTTAACCAAGGCTTTTGCTTGAGCGATTGCAGATTGGCTGATGGCAAAGGTTTCCGGCAGCGGATCACCAAACGTTTTTGCCAATTCCCGGATGGCCGCATCGCCCTGATTTCGAACTTGCTCGATGATCGCAGCAACCTGGGACTCAGTTTTGCGATCACAGCTTGCCGACCCGATCCTGGTCAACGTGGCAAGCTGTTGAATTGCTTTCTCTCCTTCATATGTTGGAATCACCGGCGGCGTCCTCCCAATTCTGATTCAATGTCCTTCCATTCAATTCCCTCAGCAACTGCAAGAACGCTCAGGAAATATAAAAGATCGGCAATCTCCCAGCGAAGATTTTCCTTAGAAGTGAAGCCAACCACTTCCGCCGACTCTTCAGCAATCTTCTCAAATAATAGCTTCCGATCTCTAAACAGATTCGCTGAGTAAGAAGCCTCAGGCAGTGAGGCCTGTCGCTCTTTGAGCGTTTTGAAAAGTCTGGCGAGTGAGAACTTTGCAGCCGTTGAGCTACCGGCGAAACAACTATAAGTGCCGCTGTGGCAGGCACCGTTCTTTTGTTCGACGGTGAATAACAGAGTATCGCGATCACAGTCAACGCGGCATGAAATCAAACGCTGAGCGTTGCCGGAAGTCAAGCCTTTCTCCCAGATTTCGTTCCTTGAGCGGCTAAAGTAGACTCCCTTTCCTTCTTTGAGCGCTAACTTGAGGGAATCAGGCGAACTGTAGGCAACCATTAGCACTTGCCCGTCCTCATCCTGGACTATGGTTGGACACAGGCCATCCTTATTGAAGGTTATGCTGCCGATGATGGCATCGGCCAGGTCAATGCGCCCCGTGTAAATTGCCATGCCCACCTGGACATCTATACCGAGTTTGGAGATTTCTACGATCTCTTTCGTGCAGGCAATGCCGCCGGCTACGGTTAGCGGTTTCTGCACTTTCTCTTGCAGTTCTCTCACCTGTTCCATGGGTATCCCGCCAAGGCCGCCTTCTTGTTCGATGAATGTGGTGAGGAAAGCGTTGCAGTAAGGGGCGAGGCGATTTGCGCGGGAGAAAACGGTTTCGCCCGTGGAATTTTGCCAGCCTTTATCAAACACGGTACCGTTGCGCTGATCGAGCGCGACCATGACCAGGTCCGGTGGGAAGTTCGAAAGTAACTCAGGCGTCGCGGCCGTACCGAAAATTAGTTGCCTTGCTCCACTTCTAAGGAGTGCTCTTCCGCGCTCCACGCTTCTGATGCCACCACCCACCCGCACGTCTGCCACGCGACATAATTGTTTAAGCAGTTCGAGATTGTCACCAGAGCCCATTGCGGCGTCCAGGTCAATCACTGCAACTTCGCCGAATCGGTTGAACTCTCTGGCAAGTTCGAGCGGATCGCGTTCGCTTTGCAGAACCAGCTCCTTGCCCTGGCGAAGCTGGACGACTTTCCCATCCTTTATATCAATGCTTGGTATCAACATGTTCTTATCGGTATGCCTGCTTTTACTATTTCTTCCTTGAGGCCAGCTACTGTCCAGGTGCCCTCGTGAAATATCGTTGCGGCCAATGCCGCATCAGCCGATCCCCGGCCGAAAACATCAATGAAACTAGCTGGGCCGTGGGCGCCACCAGATGCGATGACGGGTACTGGCAGCCTTTCTGCAAATGTTTTCACAAGCTCGATGTCAAAGCCGTCCAAAGTTCCATCTTTATCCCATGAAGTGAGGAGAATTTCCCCGGCTCCGTTTTCAACTGCCTGGCGCGCCCATTCAAAGGCGTCCATGCCCGTGCTCACTCGACCGCCCTGGATTAAGACTTCCCATTTTGGTTCAGATTCTTTGGCAGAACTGCCATTGATGCGGCGTGCATCTACCGCCAGTACGCAACATTGAGATCCACAGGCCCGCGCGATCTCGGAAACTAGCTCAGGGCGCTTTACGGCAGAAGTGTTTACTGAAACTTTATCGGCACCATTACTTAGCAGATTTTTCACATCTGTTAATTCTGAGATACCACCGCCGACGGTAAACGGAATAGAAAGGACCTCAGCTACCCGGGCCACAAGGTCGAAGACCGTTTTGCGTTGCTCATGTGATGCCGAGATATCGAGGAACATAAGCTCGTCGGCACCCTGTTTTTGGTAGGTAGTGGCCAGTGCGACCGGATCTCCCATGTCGCGAAGATTTGAAAACTTAATTCCCTTAACTGTTCGTCCGTTGGCTACGTCTAAACAAGGGATAATTCGCTTGCACAATCCGCTAACCGACTTCATCTAACCACCGCCTCAACAATTGCTGACCAAAATCACCGCTCTTTTCCGGATGGAATTGAAAGGCGGTGATGTTCTTGGTTTTTACTGCTGCGCAAAAAGGGACGTAGTAGTTTGCATAATAACTGGTCACCTGATCATCGGAAGGTTTTGGATAATAGGAATTGACGAAATATACATATCCACGTTCTGCACCATTACTATTTGGCTCAATGAGATTCCAGCCGATTTGTGGTACTTTTCCCGATTTAAATGCAACTACGTCTCCCGGAATAATCTCAAGACCAGGACAATCGTCAGCTTCTTCGCTTCGCTCAAATAGTATTTGCATGCCAATGCAAATACCAAGGTAGGGAGTGCCGCCGTTGATCAGAGCTTTCAACCTCGGCTCAAAACGAGACTGACGCAAATGTTTCATAACCGGCCCAAAGGCACCTACTCCCGGCAACAGTAAAGGATTATCTCCTTTAGGGGGCGAGTCAATGTTGACATTGCGATACTCAATGTTCAGGCGTTCAAGACAGCGCTTCACGCTGCCAATATTACCACCACCTATGTCAACCAGATCTACCGTCTTAGTCATCGAACATGCCCTTGGTGCTTAACGGGCCGCTGTCTTCAATCGGGATTATCGCTTCGCGCAAGGCGCGCGAAAAGGCTTTGAAGATGGATTCGATCACGTGATGATCATTGTCGCCGTAGAATTCGTGTACATGTATCGTTGTTCGCATCCCATCTGCAAGTCCTTTGAAAAACTCGTGGAAGAGATTAGGATCGATGTGTCCAACTAAATGTGGACCAAATTTGGCATTCCAGGTGAGGTTCCGCCTGCCGCAAATGTCGATGGCAACAAGAACGAGCGTGCCATCCATTGGGAAGGTAAAGTCTCCAGCTCTTTGAATACCGCTTATTCCGTTCAACGCTTCATATATGGCTTGTCCTAAAACTATGCCGCAGTCCTCGATCAAATGATGCGCGTCGACTTGAATGTCACCGCTTGCTCGTACAGTCAAGCTAAATCGACCGTGACAAGCCATGGCATCCAGCATGTGGGAAAGAAAGGGGAGGTCCGTTTGAATGTCGCGTTTACCGGCCTTGTCCAAATTGACCGTTATCGTCACCTGTGTTTCCTTGCTGGTTCTTTCGACCGTGGCAATACGCTCTTGAGTAGTGGGCAGGTCTTTGATTTTTGTCATAGGAGAAATACCTTATCGAGGAGATTTGGTGATTCGAGTACTATTTGAGCCCCCGCGTTTCGGAGGTTCTGTCCGGGTAGAGTGGATGTGATGCCAATGCTTTTAAGTCCAGCTGCTTCTGCAGCTTTCATATCGTCGACGGAATTGCCAACATAGACGCCGGTAGATGCATTACTATGAGTGAGCATTGATTGTAAAACATCTGGTGCAGGCTTAGGTAGAGCTCCCGGGATATCATCCGCGCAATAAACGCGCTCGCATAGCGAGTCAAAAGTTTTTGCCCAGAGTGGTTCATACTCGATTCTAGTGCGACCGGTAACAATGAAGACCGGATGACGTTTGGCGATCGAGGATAAAAGTTCCGGCAAAATCATCAGCCTCTCATGTTTCTTTGCCAGCTCAAAATATAGGGTGAGAGCCTCGTCCTCTAGCTGTTCACGAGGGACTTTGATGCCCCGCCTCGTGAGTATTTCATCCAGAGCGTCCCAGTCGTTGTTAAAGGAGCCTTCCATCCTTATTGCCATCAACTCGCCGTTATTAAGACCGCTGCCGCTGTGTTTTTTCACGAGGAGGTCGATGGTCCTGTCATAGCTTTCACTGGTGTCCACTAAAGTGCCATCCAGATCAAAAGAAACTGCATACTGCGAATTGAAGCTGTCGACAGCTTGCAATAGTTGGACGTTCTCCTCCTCACTGCCGACGGTCACTCGGACGAATCCCCAGAGGACGTGCTCGGAAGGCGAGCTGCCTTGAGATCGATTACGAACTAGGATGCCACGAAGTTGTAGATAGTCGGCCAGTTCCTGAGCATTGAAACCGACTCCTAGAAGGAAGAAATTGCCGGCTCCTTCGATAACCTTGTATCCACGTTTGCGTAGAGCGGCGATCAAAGTATTCTTGCGCTCCATTGTTTTCTTGGCGAGGCTTTGCACGCGGTCGCGTTCAGCTAACAAGCGCATGGCCGAAGAGATGGCGACACTGTTGACGCTGTAGGGGAGTCGAACCACTTTCAAATGTCCGATCAATTCTTCCCGTCCGATGATCAGGCCCAGACGCAGACCAGCGAGTCCCCATGCCTTTGAAAAGGTGCGGAGAACGAGAAGATTGTCGTAATTTGCCACAAATGGTAAAAGCGAGTGTTCGGAATATTCGGCATAGGCCTCATCCACAGCAAACAGCGTGTTTGGGTACTGTTTGCACCATCTGAGGATCAGGTCTGTGTCCAATGTTGCTCCAGTTGGATTATCGGGCGACGCGAACATAGCAATCTTAGGTGACTGAGCCAGTGCGTTTTCGATTGCGCTCGTATTGAAGCTGAGATCGGGATTGACGCTTATTTGTTTTAGCTCGGCCCCGGCCAAACTCAGGCTATGTGTGATTCCGAAAAAAGTGGGAGAGGACAGCACTGCAGTGTCCACTCCCGGCTCTATGAAAGTTGAGGCAATGACCGCGATTCCCTCGTCGCTACCATTGGTAAAAAGCAGGTTGCCTGGGTTAACGCCGAACACTTCCGCGAATAACCTGACGGCCTGTCCGTATTCGGGATAAACGTTGAATGGGAAGTCTTTGTCTAGTCCGTCGAACGTTTCGGAGAAGCCTACAGTATTTTCGTTGAAGTCCAGTCGAGCAAACGGCAGCCTTCCTTCAGGCGGAGCCTGATATGAACCGAGCTTTTGAACAATTGTTTTGGGCAGTATAGTCATATTGCTCTCGTTTTTTAGAGAGGGTTAGATCACGATCTTCTCGACTTTGAATTCGAGGATGTCCGTTGCTCCCAGGGCAACGAGTTTCGGAATTAGGGCGGGCACGTCGCTCTTTGGTACGGCGATCTTAACTACGTAACCCTCGTCGTTATGTAGTTTTGATATCGTCGGGGCGCGCATGCAGGGCAGATCGTTGACGACGCGATCGAAATACTGCGTCGGTACGTTCATTTCCAACATGACTTTCTCTTTGGCTCTGATCGTGCTTTCCATAAGCATGGTCATCTCTTCGAGGCGTTTGCGCTTAGCAGGATTTTTCAAGACTTCCCGATTACATATGAACCGGGTGGTCGATTGCATCAGTTCTGCCACAATTTTCAATCGGTTGTGGTGAAGGGTCGTGCCGGTCGAAGTGTTATCGATGATCAAGTCAGCATCTTCCGGTGGAAGGGCTTCGGTAGCGCCGTAAGCGTGCAGAAAGATCGCGTTCAGATTTTCCCGTTTGATGTATTCATCGGAAAGTTTGCGATATTCCGAAGCGACAATCAGGGGTGGATCGGTAGCCTTACGCTGTTGGAAAGTTGGCAGCAGCTGCTCCGGCATGGCGACAACAATACTGACAGGGTCAAACTGCAAATCGAGAAGCTCAACGACGTCAGCTTGCTGCTCGTAGATCCAATCTAAACCTGAAAACCCGCAATCGTGCCGACCAAGTGCGACCAGGCTTGGGATATTTTGAGCCTTGAGCATCTTGGTCTCAATGGTCTTGTCAGAACAGACCGGACGGTAAGAACGCCCCGTTGAAAGGAACTTGATCCCGATTTGCTCGAGCAGGCGCATTACGTTTTCTTGAATGTGGCCTGTAGGCAGAGTCAGTTTCAACTTTTCCGAAGACTCGCTGCGATCGATTGTGGCGTTCATTGATAGTTCAGGTTTCATTAGATATTTCCCGAAGTGAGTTTGGTTGAGACGAAAAAACCCGCTTTTGACGGCGGGCTCTGAGCAGTTTCAATTATTACGGACGAATTGATCTGATCAGGTGCCCCTATTGCTTGTAATGATGATGGTAGTGAACTGACAAGGTCATGGTTATTAATGTCTGCTTTTGAGAGCTTGGTCTCCGGTGCCCTGGAAATGCACTTGGGGAGACGTCCATTGAGACATTATCACGAAGGTACCAGGTGGACAAGCAAACAAAACGAAAAATGAACGACCTTCTTAATCGTTCAGACCCGACTGCTGCACGTCCTCGGTTGGTTGCCCGGTCAACCTCAGATGTGCCTAGCAGGTCGATTCACTCGCTGTGAAATCTCTACCAGAGGTGGAAGCTGCCTGTGCTGGCCATCGATAGTACCCAGGCCAGGACGAGCATCCAAGCTGCCCACGCGCAAAAATAAGAGATTAGTAATTGAAGGAACATGGCTCTGTGACGCTCCCCTTGCTGTATTCAAATTGTCCGATACAAGCAAAAGTTGGCCATCAGCGAAAACGGGTATGTCCGGAAGATTTCTCGATGAAATTGCGCTAACGCATAAATGCCGAGTGGCGGGCCTCAGCCGTGGATCTGGATCATATGAGAGAGATGAGTGTTAGCGCACTGTTCAGGAAGCAATGCTCGCTTGGAGATGCGGAATGATTCGCTTCCGTTTATGCTACTGATCGACGTTTTCAAAGAGTGAGGAACTGATGTGCGTACGCGACATGTAGAACGACATTTTACGGCTGGGGCCCTTGTGAAAGACGTTGTCATTGGCATGTCGGACGGGTTGACCGTGCCGTTCGCTTTGGCAGCCGGCTTGTCTGGAGCGACGACTTCTTCCTCCCTGGTTGTCACAGGGGGTCTGGCGGAAGTAGCAGCAGGTGCGATAGCGATGGGTCTGGGAGGCTATCTGGCTGCTAAGAGCGATAGCGACCATTACTTCAACGAGAGAAAGCGAGAAGCTCAGGAAATCATCGAAAGACCGGATGAGGAGAGGCTTGAGGTCGAGGAAGTGTTTCGCAGCTATGGCCTGGACGCCGAGCAGATTGCCCCTATATTGAAGGCCTTTCAGGAGAAGCCGCAGCAGTGGGTGAATTTCATGATGCGCTTCGAACTTGGTATTGATGAGCCGGATCCCGGCAGAGCGATGAGCAGCGCTGTGACGATTGCCTCTGCCTACGCCATTGGTGGGCTGATTCCTTTAGCACCATATATGATACTAGGTAATGTGAGGAGCGGGCTGATTGTGTCGATTATTATCACTTTGATTGCACTTGCTATTTTCGGCTACATAAAAGGTCGATTCACAGGAAACACTCCGATGACAAGCGCCGTTCAGACACTTTTGATTGGAAGTCTGGCTGGTGCGGCTGCCTTCTTCATCGCTCGGCTAGTTTCCTAGGACATTGTTTTCTGTTGTGTATTTCAACATTGTAGTGATGACGGTTGCGGTTTTATCAGGTGCTAGCGCAGCACTGGTTGGATTTGGTATAGGCAGTATTATGACGCCAATACTGGCAATCAGCCTCGGTGTCAAAGCGGCTGTGATCATCGTAGCCATCCCACATTTTGTTGCGACAACTTATCGCTGTTGGAGTTTGAGAGAGAGTATTGATCGCGACGTACTGATTAGGTTCGGTTCCATGAGCGCCGCCGGCGGTTTGATTGGAGCAGCTCTGTACTCTTACGTGCCCAACGCAGCCTTGTCACTTATCTTCGCTTCGCTGTTAATTCTGGCTGGCTGTGCTGGGTTATCCGGAGCCAACAAGCGGATAAAGCTAAGGGGAACCGCCTCCTGGGTAGCCGGCGGCCTCTCGGGAATGTTTGGTGGATTGGTTGGTAATCAGGGAGGGATAAGGTCCGCCGCCCTTCTTGGTTTTGATCTATCCAAAGAATCATTCGTAGCTACCGCAACTGCTGTTGGCGTGATCGTGGATTGCGTCAGAATTCCGATTTATCTTCTTAGGGGATGGTCCGATATTGAAAAAAACCTTCCGCTGATCAGCATTATTACCCTTGGTACTATAACCGGTACCATAATCGGAGTACGGTGTCTGAGAAGTGTGCCCGAGCAAATATTTGCCAAAATCGTTTCGCTTGCTATTTTGATTTTGGGCTTGGCATTTGCTTACAAGTCTTGCTTCTAAGCTGCTACTTGGCCGAGGCGACTTTGTTTTTTTGTTCGAGCTTAGTAGCTCTGGATTGCAGTTTGGCTATGTGCTTCTCCAGCTTTTCCTTTTCCTTTTCGGGAAGGGGGCCGCTCAAAGCCATGTAGGCTCTGTACTGTGTGATCGACTCTTCGAGGTCTTTGGGAGAATCCGGATAGAGACGTTCCAGGCTTTGTGCCAGTCCTTCATGTGCGTCGGCTTGTCTTGGATTACCGGATATGGCCGAGTGAAATTTATCAATTGAACTGGCTAGTTGCTTTCTGCGTGCCAGGTCTTGAGCCATTGTCACATCCTCTTTTACCGCTTTTCTGGCCTTAGCGACCTGCGCCAGTCCACGGGCTGCTCGTTTCTCGCCGCCCGGTATGGAACCGGCCTTTTTAAAGGCCCTTTCGGCGCTATCGAGGTCTTTAATCATGAGAGCAAGATCGGCAACAGGTAACAGCTGG
>PSRH01000114.1 GCA_003175915.1 Candidatus Melainabacteria bacterium
TGATGTCACCAACCTTAGGATTAATTTGGGCAAGTGCGATCTTCATGTTTAGTTGGTGTCAACCATGGTAATTAGATTAGTAAGAACAGATTTCCAATGTATCGCTAAATTGGCTGGTTTTTACCTATTGGCTTCCCGGGTCGGCTCGCTATAATGGTTTTAAGTCTTTACTACTAGAAAGTTAGGGGAAATGAAATATTTGAATAGAGGGCTTGTCGCTCTTTTGGGCGGAATTCTCGTCACCTTTTACTCGCAAACCGCCCACTGTTCAAATATACAAGCAGTGCCTTCCGGTTTGGCAGATGGCCCGGGCGTCTGGCTAAACATGTGGAATTATCCCTCTGATCCCGAGTCCTACTGCCTTAAGCTGCATGCTTCCGGCATACGTAACCTATTCGTCCAGACCTCGCGATCCAACACCGATCCTATATGTAATCCAGCCGGGCTGGGCAGCCTTTTGGAGACGGCCCACCGTTATAAGATGCGAGTCATCGCCTGGTCCTTTGCCGAGCTGAGGAATCCCTCTGCCGATGCCGGTAAACTGATTGCCGCCGCCCGCTTCTTAAGTCCGAAAGGCGAGAGGGTGGACGCGATCGCGCCCAACCTGGAAAAGGATCTTTCCGCCAACAAAGTGCAAGCCTATAGCCAGAGTCTGAGAGATGCTTTAGGCGAGAACTATCCCATGATTGCCGTGGTCTACAGCCCGCTCAATCACGCGCCCCAGGTCGCTTCAATTCCCTGGAAGATGCTTGATAAGTACTACAACGTTATTGCCCCTATGAATTACTGGAATTCCAAATATGAAAAGATCGAGCCTTACGACTACACATTGCAAACAATCAAGAAAATCCGTTCACTGGTCGGCCGTTCTGACGTCGAAATTCACGTCATTGGTGACGGCATGGGGACGCATGGCGACTCGATTAAGCTTTTCCTGGCCGCTTGCCGGACAGGCGCTGCCACTTCAGCCAGTCTCTATCCGAACCAGAAAATCACGGAAGAACAGCTAAACTCAATCTCCCAATATCCAGATTATTTCGTGGTCAATTCCCGCTTTCGCCTGGCTGCTTACCGGCAAATGGTGAAGCGGGGCAGCCTGGTTTTGCCGGAGAAAACCGACCCGGCTGACGCTATCCGCCGCGGCGAATTCTTCTGTCTTCTGTTGCGCCAGCTTCATCCGGCGGCCGGAGAGCTGCCAAGTGATTCGGCCGATTTTGGCCAGAGCGAGGCCATGAACCTTTTGACCAAAGTGGGAGTACTGAGGAATCAACCATCTGACCCTGGCGAGGGCTATTTGGCTCAGTCCATTACCGCTAAGGAAGCGCTAGACCTGGTCGCCTCTACCCTTGAGGCCAAAGAAAGGCTGAAGCAGCATTCTTTGAGCAAAGCCAATGCCACCCGCCAGAATCGCCTTTTGAGCAATATTTCCCGCAAAGCCGAGCGTTTGTTCGTTCAGCCCGCTTTTGCTGAAGGAGCCCCCGGCAATGCCCCCCAACCGCTTTCCTATTTAGATGCCGCCCAGATAGTCGTCCAGGCTTCGGCCGGTCTCAAGTAAACGGGCGGTCTAAGCCCTTTTAATTGAAAGATCCACGAAAGCCGGGATATTGATTGGCTGGCTGATCTATATAGATCGCTAAAGTGTGTGTAAATAAGCAAAGAAGGTTGAAAAACTCTAACGTGGACTGGTTTGTTGCCTCAGAGTAGGGGTAAACTAAGTCTAGGAAGTAAACAAAAAATTGCTGCCGTTGGACTGAAGTTCAGCTTTGCCAGTATTTCTATTTGATTCATTCATTAGTTCGCGCGTTGGCCATGGAGGGTTCGCGCGCTCTTCTGTTTCCCTGTTCTTTTAGCGGAGGTGTGATCTATGCAACTGACGGTCACTGGTCGCAACATCGAGTTAACACCCGCCCTCAAAGACTATTTGGTGGATAAGTTGCAAAGATCGCAAAAACATTTTGATCACGCTCTCAACGTGACCGCTTTGCTCAGCGTCGCCAAAAATCCATCAGTAGCCCAGAGTCAGACGGCCGAAGTGACCATTAAGCTCAACGGTTCGATCATCAGAGGCGAAGAGTCGACCGAAAACATGTATGCATCTATTGACCTCGTTGCGGACAAAATCGAAAGGCAACTGAGAAAGTACAAGACCCGCTACTACCACAAGGGCAACAAAGCCAAGGAACGCGGAGAAGGGCACGGAGCAGTTGACGTGGGTGCCTTAGTCGACAGCGACTCGGCCATCTCGCAGGAGCTCAACGGCTTTCATCCGAAGATAGTGCGCTCCAAGCGCTTCCCCTTAAAGCCCATGCTGCCAGAGGAAGCCTGCAAGCACATGGACTTACTTGGACACGACTTTTTCATGTTCATCAATTCCGATTCCAACCAGGTGAATACCGTATACCATCGCCGTGATGGCCACTACGGCTTAATCGAACCAGAAGTCTAAAGCATCACGATTGCGAATCTCGTCTATAGGGGCGGCTTTAGCCGCCCTTCGAACGCTCCTACGAGCGATTGCCTCCTGGTCCGAAAATAGAGTTCCCAGGGTAAAAGCCCTGGTTACCCGGGTTGATCAACCCTAAAATTTGTCTTGAGTGTTTATCAAGATGCTGGCAGGTGGTTGGCCCGTTACCATGCGTTTATGTATTGATCGGCAAGTTCAATTAGAATCGCTGTTGGAAGAGCAGCTAAAGTCTCTTGACTTGGCCTTCCATACAGGCGCTTCAGTTGGTTGGGGAAAATAAGGAGTTTAGTGCAATTGAAAAGAAGTCGGCGGGGCGTTTCACCAATACTTGTCAGTTGTCTTATTGGCCTTGGTTTAGGTCATCTACCTGAGGCTGCGTTAGCCGACCAGAATCAGGTGATTCTTCTCAATAACGACGGTGTCAAAGCGCTCAACTCAGGCAATATCCAACTGGCAATCCAGAAATTTCAGCAAGCCTTGCAGCTCGATCCCGGCTACAAATTGGCGCGCGATAACCTGGCAATTGCCCACAACAACTATGGACTGCAATTGAGAAGCAACCCAAAAGAGGCTTTGAAGGAGTTTCATCAAGCCCTCTATCTCAATCCCGATAATGCCACGACGCTTTCCAATGTGGAAGGGATTATTCGCATGATGGGGAAGAACCCGCGAAATTTTGCCGATCGTGTTGCCTTGGGAGAAGATGCCCGCCACGCTAGCGATTTTGTTAGCGCCATCATCGAGTTTAGCGAAGCCTTGAAGATCAAAGATGATCCGAAACTACATGTCGAGCTCGGCGATATCTATAGAGTCAGGGACGAATCCGACAAAGCAATTAACCAGTACAAGCTTGCTGCTCAGAGCGATGACAATGCCGACGTCGAAGTCAAAATTGGACAAGCCTATCAATCGAAGAACGATTTGCCTAATGCCATTGCCGCCTATGGTAAAGCGATTGCTTTCAAATCCGACGATCAAGATGTGCAAGATGCTCTGGTGGCAGGCTGGGAAGGCGCCTTGAGAGCTGAGCCACTTGCCCCTGAGAATCATATAGGTTTAGCTCAGGCATATCAGTATCGCGGCGATTTTGGTCAGGCAAGGCAAGAACTTCTCCAAGCCCTCAGGCTAGCAGGCAACAAAAACAGTCAGGCGGCGCAAACCGCCCAGCGATTGTTGGCGGCGCTGCCTGCCGCTGAACGGCAGTCGAGCATAAACAAGCACATCAATTCCGGTGTCGATTTGCAAAGTCGTAAGCTTTACGACGCTGCTATTCAAGAATACAAACTAGCTTTGCAGGCCGATCCAAACAACGTTGATGCTCTGGTTGACCTAGGAACGGCCTTTCAAGCGAAAGATGACTATGAATCGGCCCTGAATGTCTACAGCCAGGTCCTCAGGCTCGATCCCAAAAACGACAAAGCGCAACAAGGTATTAAGACAGCTACTGCTGCAAAACAGGACAAAGATTGGTCCGAGACTTCCAAAACTGCCAGCGATCTTTTCAAGCAGGGCAAATACGACGAAGCGATCGCCCGCTACGAACAGCTGCTCAAGATCAATCCAAAGGATGCACCGGTCCACTTTGATTTGGGCGCAACCTTGCAAGCGAAAAAGGACTACGATGCGGCTATTTCTGAATATAGAACGGCGCTTTCTATAGATCCGAACAACGCTCAGTATCAAAAAGCCCTGACCGATGCGATGGATCAGAAGGTGGCGCCGATCATCGAAGAGGCCGTCAAAAAGCACCAGGCGAAAGACTACGGTGGTGCTATTGCCTTGTATCAGCAAGCGCTCGGTTTCAAGCCTGGTAATGCCGGACTGTGGTTCAACTTAGCTAGCGCCCAGTACTCCCGCCAGGATTATGCTAGAGCGAGAGATGCCTACAGCAAGGCGCTTGAAATAGATCATAAAGGACAGATCAATGACCTCTACTTCATAGCGGCGATCGACGACAACTTCGGAAGAGGCGCCGATGCGCTTGCCGAATACAAAAAATATTTTGCCGAATCTCCCACGGGAAACTATGCGCAGGCCGCGAAGGAGCGAATTGGCGCTCTCAGCAAAGACATAACCGCGACAGTAAAGATCAAATCTGATGAAGAGCTGGCCAAGATTAAAGAGGCTTCCGATAGCTACCAGAAAGCTGTTCAGTTGCAACAGCAACAGCAATTTGACGAAGCAATTCCTCTCTACCAGAAGGCGATAAGCCTGCAACCGCAGGAATCCAGTTACGCCTACGGACTTGGCACGCTCTTCCAGCAGAAGAAAGATATGGACCAGGCGATTTCCTGGTATCAGAAAGCCAAGGATTTGGATCCATCAAACAAAGATTATTCTCGGGTGCTCAGCGAAGCTTATAACTTGAAGGCCGATCCGATGATCGACGAAGCCGTGCAGAAGCAACGCGCCGGCGATCTGACAGGTGCCCTCACTTTATATGGACAGGCGAGCCAGATTGCTCCCAAGAACGCGCGTTTGTGGACGGACATGGGCACTGCCTACCAGCAATCGGACCACTTCCAGGAAGCGCGGGACGCCTATCAAAAAGGATATGACCTCGACAACAAGAACGAGGTCGAAGATCTCTATCTGATGGCTGTATTGGACGAGAATTTCGGCAACGGAAACAAAGCCTATCAGAACTATCAAAAGTACGTCAGTCAAGCTCCCACTGGTACATATGTGGCGCAAGCAAAAGCCAGAATCAAGGCTCTGGCAGCCAATGTAAACGACACCCAAAAGCTGGCGACTTCCGCCGATGTGAAAGCCCAGAAGGCTGCTCAAGACGCTTACGATCAGGGCGTCAAGTTCCAGGAGAGCAAAGACTACGATCAGGCTATCTCGTCTTACAATACGGCTGTGCAGGCAAATTCGAAAGAGCCCGCATTCGCCTACGCACTGGGAACCGCATATCAGGGCAAGGGTGATTTTGATGACGCCATGACCTGGTATCAAAAGGCCGCAACGCTGGATCCCAAAAACGCCACGTTCAAAAAAGCCTACGAGGATGCCCGAGATCTGAAGGCGCAGCCGATTATGGATGAAGCTGTGAAGAAGCATCAGGCCAATGATTTTGCTGCTGCCATTGCTCTATATCAGAAGGGCTTGGCAATCAACTCTCAAAATCCGCATGGCTGGACAAACTTGGGGGCGGCTTATCAGGCATCCGATGATTTTGCCAAAGCTAGAGACTGCTACCAAAAAGCCTTTGACCTTGATAACAAGGGCGAGGTGGATGATCTCTACTTCATGGCACTTCTTGATGAGAATTCCGGTTTTGGTTCCAAGGCATTGCAGGAATATCAGCGCTATCTGAGTGCCGCCCGCACTGGCACATTTGCTGCTCAGGCACAGCAGAGAATTTCGGCGTTACGAGCCAATCCAAACAATACGCAAAAGATGGTGACGGCTACCGAGCAGAAACAATCGGCTGATGCCCAGACGGCTTACGATACTGGCGTGAAATTGCAGGGCGAGAACAAACTCGACGAGGCTTTGGCTGAGTACAAAAAGGCCCTGGCTGCCCAACCCAATGAACCATCCTTTTTCTATGCCATCGGCACTGTCTATCAAGGAAAGAATGATCTAGACAAAGCCATTGAAAATTATCGGAAGGCGGCAGAGCTGAATCCCAAAGAGCCTACCTACAAAAAGACCCTGAAAGATGCCACCGCACTCAAGGCGGCACCATTGATCGAGTCTGCCTACAAAAAGCAGACCACTAAAAATGACAAGGGTGAGTACGATAATGCAGGCGCTATTACGGACTACGAAGCAGCGCTGAAAGTGGATGACGATGCATCGACGCATATGAATCTTGGCACCGCTTATCAGGCGATTGCCAATTATTCAAGAGCAGCAGGTGAGTACAAGCGAGCCCTGCAGATGGATCCAAGGGGATGTGTCGACTCCCACTACTACCTTGGTACTCTCTTTGAAGCAACGAAGCAACCTAGCTCTGCGATCGAAGAATACCAGAGGTACGTCAAAGAAGCGCCGAGTGGTTCCAACGTCAACGATGCTCGGGCCAGATTGAAAGAACTGGTTGCAGCGCGTCATTAGATCCGGCGGCCAGTAGAAAGGTATGACTGGAGCCACGGTGTCAAGGCTCCATTATTGTTCCATAGAACCGGAAAAAAACTTTCGTCCAATTGATCACTTCCGGACAATTGATATCGTCTGTAAATATAGCCCCCAGGGCGATCGCTGAACTTGGCTGATACTGGCAGGTAATGTATGCCAATGCTCCGGCGCATTCGATCATCGCTATCGTTGGATGCTGAGCCATGCCAGGTTTCACCTGCATGGAATGCTACCGAACCTGGTGGCACCTCTACAAAAACTGTTTCCGGGTTCGTAAGTCCGGCCATTTGAGCTGCCTTTTCCATACGGGCACGGTAGTTGTCCGGAGCGTGGAAATCATCTGGCAGTTCGGTTAAAGGCCAGCGATGTGAGCCTGGCATATATTCCAAAGTACCAGTGTGGCGCGAAGTCTCGTCAAGGGTAATCCAACAGGTTATCGTTTGTGCTGGATCCAGAAAATCCATGAAGGATGTGTCCTGATGCAGTGCGATCGCTTTTGACTTGGGCGTCTTCCACCAGATCGTGTCTTGACCAAGTCGAACGCCGCTCCAACCCGTTAGGAGAGTGGCAGCCCTGGCCAATTCTGTTGAAAGAACGAGCTTGGCGATGGTGAGATCTGACTTCCAGACATTTCCCATGTGCCTAGTGATGTCAGGTAGACTCATGCCCTCCCGCCAATACCATTCGTCTGGGTAAACACCTGTGTCGAACTTACCTGAAAAGATAAAGGGGAATCGCTGGCGAAGCGCCTCAACTGCGTTCAAATCGATCAGGTCCGGCACAATTAAAAAGCCTTGTTTCTGAAACCGTTCAATATCTTGGCTTTCAATATTCATTTGATTTCGAAATGGACAATGCATGATATCTCTCCTTATCTGGGAAAGGTAGGCATTCTAATGCTAATCATTGGCGGATGAATGCTAAACTTAGTCCAAAAAACATAGAAATTTGGCAGATTCTGCTAAAGAGGTGCGAGATGGAATTGGATACTATCGACATTCAGATTCTTACGGAATTACAAAACGATGGACGCCTAACCAATGCTCGTCTGTCGGAGAAGGTTGGACTAACGCCTTCGCCATGCCTTAGGCGACTAAAGATACTTGAGAGAAGGAAGGTGATCCGCGGTTATCGCGCTACTTTAGATCGTCAACGGATAGGATTGGCGCTGACGGTTTTTGTAGGAATCAAAGTCGAAAGACATCGTGATGCCGATGCAAATGCGTTTATTCGCTCCATTGAAGGATTACCCCAAATAATCTCCTGCCATCTAGTTTCAGGAGAATACGATTTTCTTTTACAAGTGGTCGTTCCAAGCTTGCGCGACTATGATCAATTTCTAGAAGGGGTGCTGCTCAAAATGCCAAGCGTTCGGGATATTCGAAGCAACTTCGCCATCCGCACTATCAAAGACGACGCAAAGCTGCCAGTCGCTACTCTATTGCAAAAGCGTTCTAAATAGTCGGACTAAGAAATTTAAACACCATTCAATGGGATGAGCCTTCACCGTTACTTTGGCGGTTTGTTTGCACCACTATAAATATTGAGATGATGGCCAGGATTAAGGTAGCAGCGCTTACCACAAATGGTGCCTGAGCGCCGGCGATCATAATGCTGTCCACTCTAAGAGGTTCGATAAACAAGCGACCTAAAGAATAACCGGCCAGGTAAGCGATAAATGTCAGGCCGGAGTATCGTTTAAATCTTGGGGCGATTACAAAATAAAGCAATAGAAAGAGAGCAAAGTCCCAAACGGACTCGTAGAGGAACGTCGGATGAAAGTAATCGTTACCCATATAAGGTAGCGGTCGATTTTCTCTGGGAATAAACAGACGCAGAGGAAAGTCATCAGCGACAGGCCGGCCGAAAGCTTCTGAGTTAAAAAAATTGCCCCAACGGCCAATCGCCTGGGCAATGGGGGCGGCGGCGCTTATTACATCAGCGTATTTGAGGGCAGGCAATTTCTGCCGTTTGCAGTACAACCAACCGGCAATAGTGCCGCCGATGATGCCACCATGAATCGACAAACCGCCCTTCCATATAGCCAGAATATCTTCTGGATTATGTTGGAAATATGGCCAACTTAGCCCGACAAAATAGAGCCGAGCGCCAATTACTCCGCCAATGAACGTGATAAAAGCACAGTTAATCAGTTTTTCTGGATTGATTTCCAGCTGCTTGGCTAGCCGTGCTGCAGCGGTGGTGGCCACGACAAAACCAAGGGCAATCATGACTCCGTACCAGCGTATGGTTAACGGGCCTAGTTTTAGGAAAATTGCGCCGGGTGACTGGAACACTATTGGTCCTTAAGATTGACAGATCATCCAACGAAACAACGATCGACCTTTCATCGCACCATCTGCTTATATTGTCCCATGTTACCCTTGATGCTCTGCCTCTTGAGTCCGGCACGATCGGTGCATGTCAAGCATCGATATGGTAAGCATGGATGGGGCTATAATTATTCTAGAAATGGATTAATCTGCGGTGTGGCATGTGGGAATATCCAGACTTCGAAATAATTGATACCTGCGCTGAAATTACGGCGTACATCTATCAGGAATGATACGGTGAGGGTCTGCGTTCTCGGTATCTCCGCTGGTGGCGGCGTACCGCAATGGAATTGCCGGTGTGAGAACTGCCGTGATGTTCGCAGTCGCGGTGAACGCTTTCACCAATCTCATGCCTCCATAGCCGTGAGTGGATCGGGACGGAGCTGGTGCCTGATTAATTCAACACCGGATATCACCAACCAAATAGAGCGTTTCAAAAGTCTGCACCCTAGAACTGGTATGCGCTCGAGCCCTATTACGTCCGTTTTTCTAACCGATGGTGAACTCGATCATACGCTGGGACTGTTGTTACTCAGGCAAGGTGCTCGCCTGGATGTATATGCCACCGGAGTAGTGGTGGACATCCTGTCGAAAGATTTTCCGGTGCGAAGGTTGGTAAATTCCTATGCCGACCACAGGTGGAAGAAACTTGTGGGCGGGCAACAAATTCATTTGGAAAGAGAAGGTCTGAAAATATCAGTCATCAGTGCTGGTACCAAGTTGCCTCGTTATGTTCAAGGCCAGAAATCTGCTATTGATGCAACCGTTGCCTATTACATTGAAGACTTGCGTTCGGCAAGCTCGCTTTTCTATGCACCGTCATTGCAAGAATGGACGGATACGATTGATGCTGCTGCGAAAAAAGCAACCTGTGTTATGGTAGATGGCACTTTCTGGAGCGATGATGAATTGATCTCTTACGGTATTGCAGATCTCAAAGCAAAAGATATGGGGCACTTGCCCCTTGACGGAAAGGATGGAATTCTGAGTAAATTGGCTAATTCAACGGCTCCGGGCAAATACCTCGTTCATGTGAATAACACCAATCGAGTTCTGCGCTCCAGTTCGGTAGAAAGGAAAATGCTTTTGGATCAACAGATCAGTCTGGCACCAGAAAGAAATGAGATCATAATTTGAAGGTTGATCAATTACTGACTGAAAAACAATTCGTCGATGAGTTAAACGACATCGGTGAGCAACTGTATCATCACAAACATCCGTTCCACATTCGCATGCATGAAGGGTCATTGACCCCTGGACAATTGAGAATCTGGGTAAGGAACCGATTTTACTATCAGACCATTCTGCCGATCAAAGACGCAATCATAGTCTCGAAACTGCCAGATTCCGAAAACCGCCGACAATGGATAAGGCGAATAATCGATCAAGATGGAGACGGTGTTTCATCCGGTGGCATCGAGTCCTGGATAAGATTGGGAGAGGGAATGGCAGTAGCGCGCGCGGAAATGCTCGATGTGAGATTGCTTGGGGCTGTCGCGAAGGATGCTGTCGATTCATATGTCGATTTTTGCCGCGAGCGCTCCTGGTTGGAAGCCGTCGCCGCATCTCTAACAGAATTGTTTGCGCCCAAGCTTATAACCGATCGAATGGAAGTATTCAAAAGGCACTATGCCTGGATTCAACCGCAGGCTTTGGAATACTTCTTTACCAGGCTGAAACAAGCACCGAGAGATAGCGAGCATGCTTTGCGCCTGGTGTTAGCTAACGCAACTAATGCCAATGAGCAACGATTGGTCACGTATGCGCTGCGTTTTAAGTGCCGCCTGCTCTGGCGCCTGCTTGATGGTATTGAGGAAGACTGTAGAAGGGAGACCGAATATATATGAATCTGAACTGCCGACCGAACCTTGTCTCAAGAGGACAACTCAAATACGATTCAGTTCGCGGCTCAGACTTTTTACTGCTACCGGAACGTGTCGTCAAGCTTAATAAGACGGGAGCTTTAATTCTATCCATGTGTGACGGTAAGCGCACGATTACTGAAATACAGGACAAACTCAAATCGCATTTCCGTTCGGGGAAGATAGAGGACGACGTGGTGACATTCTTGAACAGAGTAGCTGAGCATGGCTGGGTAAAAATGAGTGGCGATTGAGCCCCCCTATTCTCTGTTGGCGGAACTTACACATGCGTGTCCACTTCGTTGTGCCTATTGCTCGAATCCAATTGATTTACGAGCAGGCAATGACGAATTGGCCACTGCTGACTGGATCAGGGTTGTTGAAGAAGCGGCTGAACTTGGTGTTCTGCAATTTCATTTGAGCGGCGGCGAGCCGTTGATTCGTAAAGATCTGGAAGCGATTGTCACGGCGGCGCGCCGGCAAGGGCTGTACACCAATCTAATTACAAGTGGGATTCCTCTTAGCGCTGAGCGAATGCATGGGCTGGCGGAGGCGGGTCTAAATAGTGTTCAGATAAGCATCCAAGATAGCGATGACCGCTCGATGAAAGAGGTCGTCGGCATGAGCGCCCTGTCCGCAAAAATTAGCGCTTGTACGTACGTAAATCAGTGCCAACTGCCTTTGAGCATCAATATCGTTCTGCATCGGCATAACATTGCCCGCTTTGAGGAATTGGTGCTTCTAGCAGTGAATACTGGAGCGACTCGAATTGAACTGGCCCATGTTCAATTTTATGGATGGGCTTTTCGAAATCGCAATTATCTGATGCCAACCGCCGAACAAGTCAACCAAGTGCGCACTGGTGTAGCGCGCCTGAGACAACAACATCCGCACGTTGAAATAATTCTGGTTATATCTGACTACTTCGAGGAGTTTCCAAAACCTTGCATGGGCGGCTGGGGACAACGTCATATAACGATCGATCCCACTGGCGTTGCCTTGCCATGTCCGGCAGCGCGCCTGATTGATACTCTGTCGTTTCCTTCTGTCAATCAACTTTCCTTGCGAGATATCTGGTTCGAATCGACGGCTTTCCATGCCTTCAGAGGTAAAGCCTGGATGCTGGATCCATGCCGTAGTTGCGCTAGACAGGACATTGATCACGGCGGCTGCCGCTGTCAGGCATTTATGTATACAGGAGAGGCGCGTTCCACCGATCCGGTCTGCAAGTTCAGTGGCAAGAGGAAGGACATTGATCAATTTCAGTTACTTAAGGAAGACGAGCCGGTAGCCTTACGGACACTTACTCATCAGGTAGGCGACGCTAGATGACTGACTTTCAAGCA
>PSRH01000026.1 GCA_003175915.1 Candidatus Melainabacteria bacterium
ACCTCGAAGGTAATTCCGGTGCGCATGCACCGCGACTCGCACGGTTCGCGATGGAAGGGAATCCCAAATCGGATTCTTATGTTAGGTTTGAACCACTAGAGCGCGCTTTTGATTCCATCAAAAGCGGATACGCTCTACGCGAGGGCCAAAGCTCGTCGATCTGCAAACAAAAGGAAACTTACCGGTAAATTTAAAGCTCCACCGCGAGACTCATGCAAGGCCGGCGCTGCAGATTAGCCCGGTGCACCTTCGTGTGTCTTGATACATTCCATGAGGTTGCATGCTGTTTCATGGCGGTAGATCGCAACAAGTGAACGCTTGAAATCCTTTGGGCTGTAAGTGCTTCGTATATGGTTTGCGGCACTATGAGATATTCGGGCTAACTGACCTCGACTGCGAACCGCCCAAGTCAATTTGTTGGCCAGATCATCGGCCGAACCGGGTTCCAGAAGAACCCCTGTTACATCCGGTTGCACCAATGTTGGGACGGACGCCAAAGCCGACGCAAATGGTACGCAACCTGCTGCCATCCCTTCTAGTAACGCCATCGGCAAACCTTCGCCAAACAAAGATGGCAACAATATTAGATTGTATTGCGGCAAGCTCTGCCTAACTTGCGATCGGGAGACAACGCCACGATATCGAAAATTACTACCAAGGAGTTCGGTCATCCTGCTGCAGAACCAATCACGCAGTGATCCAGTTCCATATACATCCATTTCCAACATAGAGCAGATCTGAGGTAATTTAGAGCAAGCTTCGACGATAATGGTCAGCCCCTTCATATACTCAAGCCGCCCCACAAAGACAATTCTTAGTTTTTCGCTTGTACTTCTACTCGCCAAGCTGTGGGAGAGCGCATCTTCATCAAGTGGCGTCACAAAATTAGGAAGAACAGAGATATGATCTTGCGTTTGAAGCTCATGGACGGAGATAAATGTTCTTCTCTCTTTTTCGCTTAGAAATAATACACGATTACTCAATCGTATCATTCGCTTCACGAGAGATCTTAACAAAGCATTAGGAAGTATATCCAAATATTTTCCACCATGGACCTGTAGGACAATTGGTCTCTTTCGATAACAATATGTGAGAAGATAACTATCCCTTAGAATTGATTTTGATGTCATATCTGTATTTATATGAACGATATGCGCCCATGGTAGCAGGCGCCATAGATTTATAGCGGAGTCTGCGCTGTTGAATATTCGCTTTATATTGTTATCTTTGTCTCTCGCTGCCACTCTTAAATGTTTAAAATCAATCTCTCTGCGGTCGTTAAATAGCAAGAGTGCATCGGAAACAACTGAGGCAATACCGCTCACGTTCTCCTCCTCACGCAATGAGGGAGATGTTATAAGCGACTTGATTGCTGGAAAAGGCGCCTCAACCATCGCCTTCTTCCCAAGCACCTCTACATTAGGTATGCTGAGCACAACATAGCCTTTCTTAAGCTCGTCTTATAATTACCATGCCCCAATGTTGGGGCGATCAGACTGCGCAGCACCGGATAGACTGACTGGAGGATACTCCGGCGTCGGTGTGCCCGCAAAAAGAACTGGCGAACCCGGAGCGGGAAGCCCGATCTTGAACACGTTAACGTTGCTCGCAAAGACTTTCGGATCAACGCCCATAAGCGGATTTGCCGCTTGGAAATCGGCGATTATCCTTGCCCTCAACGTCGGGGCGCTCGCGTTAAAGCACGCATCATTGTTAGCAGTATTAAAAGTCAAATTGTTTGTCCAAAGCACGCTTGAGTTGTCCCTGCCTGTAGCACCTTCGAAGGCGGCTGTGTTATGTTGCTGCCGTGGCTCGGAAGGGTCAGGAGTAGCTAGCATGACATTGTTGATAACAGTCACGTTGTCGGATAGAGCTACATTTATTTCTCCCCGCCACGTGGCTGAGCTTAGCGGATCGCGATTATTCCCGATGGCAGTATTGTTTGCTACGGTAACGTTGGCGCTAAAAGCGACTTGGATTCCTTTTCCGCCATTGGCGTAAACAAGATTGCCTTGCACAAGTCCTTCGTATGGATAGGTGTCGTAGGGGGGGGTTTGGTCATGCTTCCAGGCGTCTATGATAATGCCATTACCGTCACTGTGATCTTCCTTTACTGCGTCACTGGTGTAGTTATTATATGAAATGTTATTTAAAATCTTGATGTGGAACTTCTCCACGTCGTAGGAGCCAGTCGGCTTAAAGTTATATATCGCGTGCGGCTGCCAGACCGAGATGCCAGACTCCTGGTAGGGACTTCTTTTTGACGTATCATGCACGACGTTTTTCCAGATTGTAAAGTAATCGTTATTAGTGAGGCTAATGCCTGCTCCGGCGAAGTCATGAATATTCATGTTAAACACGCCAATATGGTGGCCTTGTGATCCCCCGACAGTCCCAGGCGTTCCTTCTGTATGCCCCTGCGAGTGAGGGTCGGTGCTGGGGTCCGACGCAAAAGCAGCGCCCTGAACGCCGCCGCTGCCATCAAGTTCGAAGCCATCGAAGATAAGGAAGGAACCCAATGGCCTAACTAGGTTGTAACCCTTTGACGTGCCCGTAATCTTTGCGCCCCATTTGTGCGCCGCCCGATAGACGACGTATCCGTCCGGCCTATTCGTGTTTCCGCCGTAAGAGGACCGCCACTCCCAACTCTGAGCGTAAGTTCCATCCGCGACAATTACGCAATCACCTGCCCTAACATCTCTATCTGGCCGTTGAAGTGTTTTCCATGCTGTCCGCGGAGTGTGCCCATCATTATTATCATTGCCGTTCAGATCACTGACGTAAAAGTTGCGTAAACACGTGTATGTTGTGGGAACCGCAGCGTTGGCTTCATCTGCAATAGGCGCAAGAGAAAATACAGACAAAATCAGGAAAAAACGCATTCTCTTTTCGAAGACAAGCATTCTTATATCCTACCTTGGATGCTAAACCAGTTACCGCCGCGCCTAAAAAAACTCATAGATTCATCGCTCAACCTTAACCAAGCAGCATGCGCTTCTCTGGCGAATAAACGCCGACCGATTTTGCCTTCGGCCAAAATCCAAGTTCTCGCCGCATAATCAATCTATAGCGCACCGACTCCGGCAATCAGTGAAACAAGCGAAATCGAAGACGCGGTCCGTGAGGAAACCAAAAATATCGGGTCTGGACAAAATAGGCTGGAGCTAACCGGTGAACGATGAGCGCTATTTTTCCATGTTGTCCCAAGTGCCGACGTGCTCCATAACGCAATGAGCTAAGTCGTAAGGCCATATCGCCAATCGAACCATACTGCTGGCTTGACGCGCAACGGTGCGGGAGGGTTAATCCTTTAGCTTGCTCCAAATTCTTACGCTGACGCAGCCTCCTTACCTCGATCGAGGTCAAAGGGATCTGGGCGCGGCAGAGGCTTACTTTCCCAAAATGTGTACCACCAATGCCCCCTCCCACTGCGACTTAGGCGATGGTACGCTCCGACCTCCAATGGAAAAAATTCCCTGACTTGTCATTATTGGTATATAGGTAAGTGGGCGGTATGAAATACAGTCTCGGTGGCAGGCTTTGCATTCATCGCCTCGGCGCGGTGGCGTTGGCGATCTTGATTTGTGCCGCGCCGGCGGCGGCTGATTACCCTATCCAAGCCGGCGATGTCATTGAGGTCTCTATTGGAGGCCTGGTTGATTTTCATCAGCGGGCTGTTGTCCAGCAAGACGGAACCATTAGTTTTCCGCAGCTGGGAACCATCTCTGTTGATGGTTCGCTAGCGTCTCAATTAAGGGCAAAGATCCGGGCAGCGCTCGTCGGTAAAACAGTACGTCAGCGCTCACCGGACGGGAGGACACTCCCGATCGCGATTGAGCCTGATGATGTCGCAGCCTCTATTGTGGAATACAGGCCGGTTTATGTAATGGGCGACGTTTCAAAACCGGGACAGTTTGCCTTTAATCCTGCCATGACCACCCGCCAAGCCGTGGCAATGGCGGGTGGTTACGACACTTTGCACGTAGGCTCTAAGAGTTCGTTTTTATTGGCGTCCGACGTGCAGAGCGAAATCAGTGGCGTGATGGTTCAGTTGGCGGGCTTAGCGCTTCGTGAGACCAGAGTAAGAGCGGAATTGTCTAACCTTGAGACTATGGGTGAACCACGCGCTCCTGATGTTCAGGTGCCTGCCACAACATTTTCGGCTCTCCTTCGTGCAGAACAAGAACTCTTCAAGACAAACCGCGTGGAACATTCGGCGGAAAAGGAATTTCTTGATCGGTCTATAAAACAAAGCATTCAAGTCATTGAGGATTTAAACAAACAACTAAAGCAGGAAGTAGCGAGTGCAACATTCGACGCGGGTGACCTCGAAGACATGCGTGGCCTCCAAGCAAAGGGGTATGCATCCAAGGCACGCGTCTCGGAGACGCGACACTCGGCATCGGCGGGTTTAAATCGAAGGCTGCAAATATATACGCAATTGGATGCGGCAAGAACACGGAACGAGGAATCTCAAAAGCACCTGGCTCAGCTCGAAAGCCAGCGGAAGATCAAGCTGCTGGAGGCGCTAAAGGATTGCACTATCAAGCAGGTTGAACTTAGGTCCAGACTTAATGGCCTACGTGACAAGCTGAGGGCTATTTCCACGACGCATGCGCAAAGCGTGCGCGGCACATACCAAAGCCCCAAAATTGTTGTCATCAGAAAAGAGCACAAGGGCCGCGAGCGCTTGTCCGTCGACCTAGATTTCGAACTCCATCCCGCTGATGTTATCGAGGTCACGATAGAAGTTGATGACGCCAACGGAGAGGTTGCGGGGGAGTGAGCATACACCTGCAAGTCGCGTCCGCAGCTTGAGCACGACGCCGAAAGGCGCCCGTTTAAGCATCGCTGTGTTTGTAAAAATACCTTCACAAAACGTCCGATGCCAACGCGCTCGGCCTCGCGAGACAATTCATGTTAGAAACGAAGTCTACTGATTTTAGAAGGCAGGTTTCTCACAACGATATTACGCTTGCTGACGCTATTGGATCGTCCATTAGGTTTGTCCGCCGGCAACGGCGTGTCATTATATCCTCCGTGCTGGTCCTGGTCACTTTGGGCGTGCTTACCAGATTCCTGACGCCTAGCCGTTATACGGCGAGAGCTGTCGTCTACGCCGACTTATCTCGGCAGGAGATCAATCCGCCTCAACAACAAGCGATAGGCCCAAGCCCGGAGGACCCGACGCAAGTTGATAGTCAGGTTGAAGTTTTTAGATCGTTAAGCGTGTTGCTTCCGGTTGTGGAGCAGCTTAAACTTAGAGAGGATCCGGAGTTTTCTAAAAAGGGTTCGCAGGGGCAGGAAGAACAAAGAGAGTTATCTAGCTTACTAGAGAAGCTCGAAAAAGCGCTTGAAGTAAAGCGCGTGGGAAAGACGCATATTATAGAGGTGCTCTTCACGGCGCAAAGTCCTAACCGGGCGGCGGAGGTAGCAAACGCCATTTCCAATTCATTTATCCAAGATCGTCTTCAGGCGAAGTATGAATCGGCCCAGAGGGCAATTGCATGGCTGCACAATCGGTTGACCGAGTTGAAAAGGCAGTCCTCCGCTGCGGAAGAAGCTGCCGAACGTTTCAAGTCTTCGCATGTAATGTCTGCTGAGTTGCTCGCTCAACAATTAAGCGAACTTAAATCAAGGCGTGTTTCAATACAATCGGAGGTGGATAACGCTGACGCAACACTAGGCCATATTGACTTCATCTTGCGCAGTGACTTCAGTATCGCGGCTGTTGATGGGAGCATCTTGGAGGCGAGCAGTGAATTGGCAAAGCTACGGAGCCGCTACCTTGAGCTCGTGAGCCAAGAAGCAGAACTAACCTCTGGAGCTAACCACGACCATTCTGCTGAAGTCAACGTTCGAAAACAAATCGAGCAGATGCGCGCTTCGATAAAGGAAGAACTCAAGCGTATTGCCGAGAATTACAAGAGTAATCATGAAATTGCCAGAGCAAAAGAGCGGGCGGTTGGCGAGGAGTTAGCCCAAAAAAACGCCCTTCTTAAGAGTGAGAACGAACATCAGGTTAAGCTAAGAGAACTCGAAAATATAGCCAAAAATTTGCGAACAACGTATGATGACAATGCCAGCTTCTTGCAGCGTGACATAGAGCAGTTGCAACAGCAATCCATGCCTACGAGCGGCGCTAGGATTATTTCCCTGGCGTTGCCGCCTCTAAAGCGGAGCAGCCCGAAGACTTCTTTGCTCGTCGGTGGGGCAGCGCTGGCTGGACTCATGTTGGGATTTGCTATCGGCTTTTTTCGAGACATGGCCGATCGAACATGCAGATCACGTGAGCAAATTGAGGCGATTCTAGACGTACCCTGCATTACCATGGTCCCACGATTAGGCGCTAATCGCCGAACGCAAGCATTGCGAAATTGGAATCTGCACCTTCACGAAAAGAAAATTAAAGCTTCTGGCTTTTTGACAAGCAAGAATCAGCTATTAAGTCGTACCGATAGTAGAGGCAAGTCGAGTTCGGCAGCCAGGCAGACTGATTATATTTCATTTCTTGCTGATACTACACAAATTTCTCAAGAGCCATTTTTTTCTCGGTTCTCGGAGGCAATACAAACAATAGCCCTGAGCTTAGACCAAGCTCATGCAGCAAGCCAAATCGTCGCAGTGACCTCCGCCCTTCCAAATGAGGGCAAGTCAACCATCATCGCCTATTTGGCCCGAACGTTGGCGCAATCCGGCAGGCGCGTGCTTCTGGTAGACTGTGATCTTCGAGTGGGGAAACTGACGAAAGTTTTTGCAGAGCAATCGCCCATTGGGGTGCGAGACATTGTGATGAGCGAGGTATCGGCCCAAATAGCCATAAAACAGCACGATGCCGGATTTGCGTTTATGCCTGCGGGCACAGGAGCCTGTCCAACGCATCCTAATGAGATTTTTGCAATGGCTAAAACTCACATCTTGTTCGAGGAACTGCGCAAGAGTTTCGATTACATACTTCTGGACCTCCCTCCCCTTGGGCCTGTTACCGACGTTGTTGCGATTGGCAAGTTCGTAGACTCTTACTTATTTGTGATCGAATGGGGCAGAACCCAAACACAAGTTGTTCCGCAAACGCTTAATAGGGCTCAATTAGTTAGGAATAATCTGCTAGGTGTAATTCTTAACAACGTTGATCTTAAAGCCATTGCTGACTACGAACGTACTTATTATAGTTACGAGGAAAACTGAAATAACAGGTATGAGTCCGATATTCAGGACATGTAAGGGATTTTTCTTGGGTCTACGCTGACGATTATCTTGGTGCTCCATTTGGTTTCCGTTATTTCAAGTCGCGATGGGCGTAATGCACTAAAACCTTATGTAAGACTCGAAATAACTTTGACGCCATTGAGCTCTGCAGGATAGAGGAGTTGGGAGTAATGCGAAGCCCCGTTGCACTGAGTGGATATCCATACTATCTTGACCTCTCGGCCGAACAAGACGCCTCTGCTACTCTCCACCATTTTGTAATGCGACCCCAAGGGCCATGCTAAATCGTTATCAAAAGACAATCTTCACCCCAACTTCTATTTCTGAAAATCCTAAGCCGCTGGACTGGTTTATAGCTATATTTCTTGTCATTGTTCAGCAGGATGCCTTTATTACTGTCACTCATTTATTGTTATACCCAGGAGAAGGGGAAGACGGTGCTGAAAACATCTTCAACACCTTAAGTAATATTATATGTATAATTCTCTTATTTATTGGTTCTATTCCTGTTCTTCCTCTTCTGAAGAGGTTAGCCTTCAGAAATATCTATTCGATACTGTATATTACGGTCGTACTAAGCTCAATCATTTGGTCTCTGCATCCCGATTTAAGTTTACGGAGAGGGTGTGCATACGTTCTAACAATCGGTATTGCTGGGTATATTGCCGTCCGGTTCACTCCGGAGCAAGCACTCTTGGTGCTCGCAAGGAGCTTCGCGATAGGCGGAGTGTGCTCCGTGGCATTCGTATTGCTTTTTCCCGAGATCGGCATTATGAGCGGCGGAGAGCTGGAAGGAAATTGGAGAGGTGTCTACCCTCATAAAAATCCCTTTGGCTTCGCAATGGCTATTGCCTTATTTGTTCAAATTCAACTCATCGCCTCTGCGAAGCAAAGAAGTATAAGCGCTTATGCATGGGCTTGCTTTTATATAGTTCTGGTTTTTTTATCGAAATCAACGACTGCTCTCACCACGTCTATTTTGTACGTTTTCGCCGGTATAAATTATGTCTTATGGAAGAATAATAGAATATATGGTTACAACCTATTACTGATTACATCTCTTGCAGTAGCTGTACTGCTGCCAGCCTCGTTTTTAGCTCCTGATTTATTTCTTGGTGTTATCGGAAAAGATTCAACCCTGACTGGTCGTACGGACGTTTGGGATGCAGTAGTTGAATTGATCAGCCAGAAGCCAGTTTTAGGTTGGGGGTATCGGGCCATGTGGATCCCGGCAGACCCTATATCCGTATGGGTCGATAGTAGAGCTGGGTGGAGGGTGCCCAGCGCTCATAATTCGTTTCTTGAGGTTACTTTGGAGATCGGCCTGATTGGCTTGGCAAGCCTCATCCTCATCATTTGCCAGGCATTTTGGCGTGCCATCCGTTGCTGCGCGCTTGGCCTTTTACCGTTTGGGCTGTTTTCCCTTGTGTTCTTTATCGGAACGATCGTGGCGGGCCAGACGGTCGAGACACTAGGGGTCAATCAGGACATCGATTGGTTGGTATTCAATATCCTGAGTTTCCTTGCCGGGGAAAGGCTGGCCGCAATCTATTCCACCGATGGAGATCGGTCAGTTAATTAGCCGTGCACGCGGCCAGGCCGAAAACCGGATCAAGCAGCACAAAGCGCAAACGGCTTCGGACCGCACCAGCTGCCGTTCGCCGCTCGTCAATCAGTTCCGCCTCATTCTGCACACCGCCGCCTACTGGCTGCTGCTCGATCTGAGCGATTGCGCGCCATCCTGGAACCCCGCGCGGCAGAGCGAATTCGCCACCATCCGCCTGCGGCTTTTGAAAATCGCCGGCCGCTTTACCGAAACCGCAAGCCGCATCCAGGCCTCCCTCGCCTCATGCTGCCCCGAAGCGGAGCTGTTCAGCCTCGTTGCGTTCAAATTGCAGAAATCCGGACCCTGACCGGCGGGGCGGAGAAGCCCATGGCGCCCGGATCGACAACCTCCAGCGCGTTCACAACGTCCCTGCTCAAATCAGCCCGCGAAGTGAACCTTCGCTGACCCCATGGGCATGGTCCAATGGCCGCTCCGATGTAATCAAGCTTTCGGGCGAATAAGGTGGGTTAGCGGGCCAAAAGAGCGCATGGATGTCGGTTTCGCTCCGCTTGTCGCAGCTACAGAGGATGTAGACGGCGGCGATGGCATCGCCGGCGCAAACCGCCTGATCTACCGCCGAGTCGCCGATGATCACGCTCCATGAGTCGCTCCCCTGGGACGGACTTGCAAAAAAGCGGCGTAAGGTGTCCCTCCGGTGAAGGCCGCCTTGCGTCGTGGATAAGAGGCAGCTCTTGTGTGTGACGATTGTCACGACAGG
>PSRH01000209.1 GCA_003175915.1 Candidatus Melainabacteria bacterium
CGATTAGTTCCTATGAGGTAAACTAATTTTGCGGGAGTTCGCGCTATTCGTCTCACCTATCGAGCGGCAACACACCGTCTGTGATATCAAGTGGTTCTTGGGGCAATTGGGCAACTTGCTCTATGTCAGTTTAATGAGCCCTGCTGGTGCCAAGGGTGCCTAAATGACAACAGACACCAAGTCAATTAAGCTCGGTGAACTATTAATTAAGGCCGGATTACTAAAAAGCAATCTGCTCAAGAAGATGGTGCAGATGGGTAATGAAACAGCCCTGCCCATCGGCCGCGTATTGATTATGTCTAAAACTATCTCAGAGGACGTTTTGCGCGCGGCCGTCCAGGCACAAGCGATGATTAGAGATCATCTCGTGGATGAGGTGGCTGCTGTCGAGGCTCTGCGCCTTTCCGCCGCAGAAGGCATCAGTCTGGATGACGCTCTTGAGCGAGTCCTGCCCGGCCCATCGGTCAAAGCTGTTTTACCGGGCAGCTCGATCTCGGGCGGGCCGCGTGCCCACACTTCAACGGCCCGATTGGGTGAACTTCTGGTGGCGGCTGAACTGATTTCCAAAGAGGATTTGGAAGATGCTCTTAGAACCAGAGACGAAACTGGGCTGCCCTTAGGTCGCATTCTCGTTTTAA
The DNA here is from genome assembly GCA_003175915.1 of Candidatus Melainabacteria bacterium. Classification (GTDB taxonomy): domain Bacteria; phylum Cyanobacteriota; class Vampirovibrionia; order Obscuribacterales; family Obscuribacteraceae; genus PSRH01. The sequence goes on from PSRH01000209.1 coordinate 639, forward strand.
CCCGCTTGCTTTCAGAGGAATTGCTATCGGCGGCTCTGACGGCGCAGGTGCTTCTAAGAGACAGCAAGATCACCAGAGAGCAGGCAGTCGAAGGCCTCAGATCTGCCAGAAAGAGAAGAGTGACTATCGAGGTAGCTTTGGCCGACCAAGGTCTGTTCAAGCCGCCGGTCAAACAAAGCATCAGACTTGGCGACTTGCTTGTGCTGGCCGAGTTAATTATGGAAAATGATTTGATGACGGCGCTTGAACTGAGCTTGGTGCGCCAACTCCCGGTTGGCCGGATCATGCAGCAAACGGGGCTGATTAGTCAGCCGGTTCTTGAGTCTGCGTTGCAGCTACAAGAAATGGTGGCAAGCGGTTCGCTCAATAGTTTGCAGGCTGCCCAAGCCTTGCGACAGGTGGCCATCCAGAGATACTCACTGCCTCAGGCTCTGGCGGAGTTGGGCACAAAGGAAGGTGAGCCGAAGGGAAGCGCCAAGCTCGGAGATATTCTTAAAGCAGCCGGAGTAGTTACCGAAAAGGACATCAAAAGAGCGGTCGAACTGAGCACGAAAAACTCTGCTCTGGTAGGAAAAATGCTGGTGGCGGCCGGCACCATCGATGAACAAATGCTCTACGCTGCCTTGAGATGCCAGTTTCTCGTTCGTGATGGCTTTCTTGAAATAGAGCAGGCCGTGATTGCTCTCAAGCGCTGCCAGCAAACGGGCAAAACCCTGGACGAGGTAATTCGCGAACTGGGCTGGACGCTGTCGACCGGCATCAAAATCTAATTGGCCAAATAGATGGTTTGCAGTATGGTATCAAATGCGGTGCCAGAAACAGGGCTTCTCTCTGTTACCATCCTGCCCACCGTTCGATATTGCCTGGCGAACTGAATAAAGTGCCCCACGAAATTTTTAAGCAAGGTCCCATCCTCTGGCAAAAAGGGCGACTTTAGCGCTAGCATATTGGGGACACGAGCAAAACCGAGGTGAGTCATGCCCGAAGTGCAATACGCCAAAGTAGAAACGTACAAACAGTTAGCCCAACAACTGAGAGTGGACAGTATCAGGTGCACCACTGAAGCGGGCTCGGGCCACCCAACCTCGGCGATGTCGGCAGCCGATCTTATGGCTGTGCTTGCCGCTTCCTTTCTTAAGTATGACTTCGAACACCCCGGACTAAGCAATAATGACAGGCTGATCTTTTCAAAAGGGCATGCCTGCCCGCTCCTCTACTCCTTCTACAAGGCAGCCGGAGTGATAACTGATCAAGAACTCTTGACCTTGAGAAAGTTAGGCAGTCGCCTGGAAGGGCACCCGGTGCCGAAGGTGCTTCCCTGGGTTGATGTAGCTACTGGTTCTCTCGGTCAAGGACTGGCTTGCGGCGTGGGTATGGCGCTGGCCGGCAAGTACCTGGACAAACTGCCGTTTCATGTTTGGGTATTGCTTGGCGACAGTGAGATGGCTGAAGGTTCGGTGTGGGAAGCCCTGGCTTGTGCCTCACACTACCACCTCAATAATGTCATTGGCATTCTCGACATGAACCGCTTAGGCCAGCGCGGCGAAACAATGCTGGGCTGGAATGGCGATGCCTATGCCGAAAGGGCAAGAGCTTTTGGTTGGGAAGCGATCGAAATTGACGGTCACAATTACGAGGCGATTGAAAGGGCCTATCGTCAAGCGCTCGCTCAAACGGAAAAGCCCACTTTGATTGTTGCCAAGACGGAAAAAGGGCACGGCGTGAAGTTAACGGCCAACAAAGACGGCTGGCACGGTAAGCCGCTCAGCAAGGAACAAGCCGCCGAGGCTATAGGCGAACTCGGTGGTTTGAGCAATATGATAGTGAAAATCGCTAAACCAGAAGCACTACCAAGTAAGAGCAAGGGAGCCGGCGGCAAAGGTGAATTCATCTGCCCGGACTATCAGGGCACTTATTCCACCCGGGAAGCCTACGGAGATGCTCTCAAGATTCTCGGAGGCGTCTTTGAAGATCTAGTTGTTCTGGATGCCGAAGTGGGTAATTCGACTTATTCAGAGAAGTTCGCCCAGGCTTATCCAGAACGATTCTTCGAGATATACATTGCCGAGCAATGTATGTCCGGCTTGGCAGAAGGACTATCGACCAGGGGTAAAATTGCTTTTGCCTCTACCTTCGCTGCCTTCTGGACGAGAGCCTATGATTTTATCCGTATGGCCGCTATTTCGCGGGCAGATATGCGTTTGACTGGTTCGCACGCCGGCGTCTCGATCGGTCAAGATGGTCCTTCCCAGATGGCGCTGGAGGATCTGGCTATGATGCGGGCTGTCTGGGGCAGTACCGTCCTCTATCCGTCTGATGCTGTCTCGGCGGCCCACTTGGTGAGAGCCATGATCGATCGGCCTGGAGTTTCCTACTTGCGTACCACGAGAGAAAAGACGAATGTTCTTTATAAGCGAGAGGAGAAATTCCCGATTGGCGGAAGCAAGGTTCTCCATCGCTCAGATAAAGACAAGGCGACGATCATTGCCGCCGGCATCACCCTGCACGAAAGTCTGAAAGCCTTCCAGGAGCTTGCCAAAGAGGGTATAGCGGTGAGAATTATTGATGCCTATTCGGTCAAGCCGATCGATCGCAAAACTATTCAACAGGCAGCACGGGAGACGAAGGCACTGATTGTCGTTGAGGATCACTGGCCGGAAGGCGGATTGGGCGACGCCGTTCTCGATGTTTTTGCTGTATCAAATAACGGTGATAATGCCAGAGATGGGGGGCCGGCCACGCCACCAAATGTGGTGAAACTGGCCGTTGCGGGAATGCCCGGTTCTGGGACTCCCGCCGAACTTCTCAATGCCGCCGGTATATCAGCCAAACAAATTATTGCAGCTGTTAAAGCTATCTAACTGCAATGGTAAAAGGCAACGATTGCGATCCAGCCGATAAATTTACCGGTCTGGCTACGCTCTACGACAAAGCAAGACCAGGATATCCTGCCGCTGCGCTCTCTGCCATCTTGAATCATTGTGGCCTGGCTGAGGGTTCAACCCTGGTGGATGTTGGTTGCGGCACGGGCATAGCTTCGCGGGCCTTTGCCCAGCTGGGCTTGCAAGTGATTGGCATCGAGCCAAACAACGACATGCGGGCAGTCGCCCAGTCCGGCAATCAAGAATTAACCGGCCCGCACCCCTCGTATCGGGAGGGGAAGGCAGAAGCGACCGGACTGCCATCGGCATGCAGCGATGCTGTGGCAGCCGCTCAGGCTTTTCACTGGTTTGATCCAGAGGAAAGTCTCAGCGAGTTTTATAGAATAGTAAAGCCGGGCGGTTGGGTGATCCTCCTCTGGAATGAGCGCCAGGAAGAAGATGCTTTTACCAGGTCTTACGGTGATTTGATCCGGACCATACCGAGAGCGGCCGGCATCGAGTTGGATCGCAGCCAGGCCGGCGCCTTATTGCTTAGCAGCCCGTTATTTGTCAGTGCTAGGCAATTGAATTTCCCAAACGAACAGATACTTAACGAGACGGGTGTGATCGATAGAGCATTTTCTTCTTCTTATGCCCCCCGCCAGGCCGATAAAGCAGAAGAATTGACCAAATCATTAAGGAAGCTTTTTATAAATCATGCACACATGGGCGAGGTAGCGCTCAAATATGTACTTTACGTCTATCTGGCCCAGAAACCCCGATGAAAGCTGGCTTTTGCTCAAACACAGCGGTGCGGACCGGCAAACGCCTGTTATGGCAAAGCTAAGTTGCACATCATCTTTGCAATAGATTTTGGCTGGCTCTTGGCGAGGGCAAGAGTTGCCGGGCGCCGATGGAAGTGATAAAAAAAGGACATGTTCTTAACAACCGCTGCAAGAGAATCAGATTGAGTTTGGTCCTTCACGAAATAGATGAACAGAAGAAAGCCGGTCAGACAAGCATGCTGTCGCTTGTAATACCGGTTTTCAACGAAGAAGAAAACGTCCAAAAATTATTCGAGGCGATCGTTGCTGCATTGGCCCGTCTGGGTCATCCCTGGGAGGTTCTCTTCATCGATGACGGTTCCGCTGATGCCTCATATGACCGCCTTGTTCAAATCGCCCGAGACAATAAAAATGTAAAGCTTATCCGCTTCGTGCGAAACTTTGGTCAGACAGCGGCTCTTGCTGCTGGAATCAAGTACGCCAACGGGGACATCATTATCCCTATGGATGCCGACTTGCAAAATGATCCGGCCGATATAGAACGACTGCTGGCCAAATTAGAGGACGGATATGATGTGGTCAGCGGCTGGCGAAAAGATCGCAAAGATGACTTTTTCACGCGCACATTGCCATCATGGTCGGCAAACAAATTGATTTCGCTTATCAGCGGGGTGCAGCTGCATGACTACGGATGTTCGCTGAAAGCCTATCGCAAAGAAGTCTTGAAGGATGTCAGGCTTTACGGCGAGATGCATCGCTTTGTGCCGATCTATGCCTACTGGGCCGGCGCTAAGGTGACGGAAATACCGGTGACTCATCATGCCAGAAAATTCGGCAAGTCGAAGTACGGCATTGGCAGGACCGTTAATGTAGTTCTGGACCTAATGACGATCAACTTTCTCTCGAATTACGTCACCAAACCTATTCACATCTTTGGCTCGGCGGGGATCTGGTCCTTTTTCATATCATTTGCGGCTTTCGGCTGGATGCTGGTATTGAAGTACTTCTACGGTGTCACTTTCATTGAGACACCACTGCCAATATTGGTAGCGATGTTTTTCATGGTAGGCGTTCAGTTCATTCTTATGGGACTGCTGGCCGAGATCGTGGTGCGCACCTATTACGAGACGCAGGACAAGCAGATCTACGTTATTAAGTCAGCCATGAACGTAGATAAGTAGATTGCTCTACTCGATCGCTATTGACGAAGCCCGCACTAGTCCTTTGCTTTAATTGAACTTTTGCGGGTGTCTTTTCGTTGAAATTTCAGCAGCTAAGAAAATTTGCTGTTTTTCTTATGCGCCTGAATGGAGGGAAAAAGGCATGTCCGCACCAAGCTATATTCGTCGCCATATCAATAATCTTGTTGGAGACAAACCATTCTCCATCCGTGATTTTCTAATATATGGTGACCGCAACACAATCGACCAGATTTTTCACCGCCTTATAGTCGAAGGTCGAATCGTTCGAGTGGCCAGAGGAGTTTACATCAAAGGTACTTCTCCTCAGCCTTCCATAGCGGAAATCATTGAAGTAAAAGTGAAGGCATTTGGGCGAACCGTTGCCGCGCATGGGTCACAGGCTGCCCGCAGGCTGAGGCGCCAGGGTCAGGATAAGTTGGTCTTTGCCACAGATGGAGCTACGTCTTCATTTCGAGTTGGTAATCGCGTCGTCCATCTGGTGAGAACTAGTGTAAGAAAGATGCGCTTGGGAGACGATCCCTCCGGTCTAGTCATCCGAGCACTCTGGCATCTGGGGAAGAGGGGGTGCGAGCCGGTGACGGCGGCGCTTTTAGTCGAAAACTTGGGGCGATACGACAAAATAAAGCTGCGTTTGGCAGCCGCCAGCATGCCGCAGTGGATGCGCCAGTGCTTGGCTAGCTTCGCAAGGATGGATTGTTTAAGACGTGATTGGCAGACGTTGCCGGTTGGTTGATGCGAAAACCACCGCGGTGATCATGGCGCCTGTCGTTTTCTGAAGTAAACGGAACTGACTTTATCACTGAAAACCAACTGCCAATCCGGACTTACTTTGACCGCTTCGGCGAGATGGCCGGTTTTTGGGATCAGTAAATAGGCAAGATTGTATTTATCAAGAATCCCCTGCCAGCCAGGCTTACCAGCTAGAACAAGCTTGTATTCTTCCACAAAGGCTTCCGGGTAGAAATCTACTTTGTCGTCGATAAATATGGGGTGGTGAAGGCGGAAGTATAGATACGGGGCCCAGTTATCAACAACAAAACCCAATTTGTCTGAAGCATGTTCACCCAGATAAGTGACCGAGGCGACGGGCATGGCTGTGTCGCTAAAGTCATTTACCCTGGCCGCCGGCGAAAAGAGAAATAATCCAATGAGCATCGCTACAAAGGCAAAAGTCAAAGCGATGAATCTATAGCTGACGCATTTTGACTCTTTATCTTCAATGAAAAGTTCAACGCGCAAGAAGGCGCGCAAAAGAATTTTCCAGCTTTTTAAGAACCAGTGCACGCCCGGCGTTGCTTCTTGTTTATCGGGGATGAAATCACTGGATTTTGACTGATCAAGGAGCTTGCGCCAGGCAGGACCAAGAATGGGCAAGGCAATCAGTGCGAAATATGGCACGAATCGCATAGCATAGAATCCAGCCAGGGCCAGAACGATTAGGTAGAGACCTTGTGCAAGGGGAGGCCAGTATTTGGCCAAGCAGAAAACAAGAGCAACCAGAACTAACAAAAACAAGAACGCCCAGCTCCCCGGCGTGATTGTTATATCGAACGGGCCCCATTCCGCTCCACGGTACTCCGAGGCCTGAAGGACAACGCGAGGATGGGTGAGATAGCTGTACAGGTACGGATAGTATGCCGGCCCCAGCAAATTAAAACTGATGCCGACGGCGGCCGCCAGAGGAGGTAGCAATTCAAGGAAAAATTGTTTGAAATTGGTCGTCTTCTTAAACAGGCAATCGATGAGGACCTGTAAAGGTCTGATCAGCAAAACGGTCACCCCTAAAAGGGCGCTGCCATGCATGTTGATCCAGAGGCAACCAATCACCCCTGCTAAAATCGTGCGCTTGGTCAAGCTCGCCGTCGACATGACGGTCAGATAGAAGAAGGCGAGAAATCCGATATAAGAAAAGACAAGAGGCCGAGCTGACCATTCCAAACTCGTGGCAAGAAAGGCTGGTATGAAAACAAACCAAACACTCAGAGGCCCCAGACCCCTCACTCTTCCCATTTGCAGCGCCCACATTAAAGCCAGCGTGAGAGGAACGGCCGTCAAAAGCACGACGCCATTCAAGGCGAACAACTTGTAGGCCAATCCGAAGGCGATGTAGTTTCCGATCTCATAAGTGAGCCAGGGATGGTTCGGATCTAAAGCCCAGGCAAAGTTTGTTTGGGGGAAGACGTGATTGTTGAGAATATAGAGGCCGATATCGATGTGACGGCATGTGCCACCATCACGCAGGAGTATGAAAGGGAAGCCAAATAAAAGCGAAGCGAAAAAGAATACGGCAAAGACAGTGCCATGCCATGGCAAGAAACTGCGAAAGGCCGGCGAACAGGCTAGCCCGTTAACTGCGGTCTTACCGTTCATAAGCTTTCTCTAGAAAGTAACACGCTGTCCTTGCCCTAGGGAAATTGCAGGGAGTCGCTTTCTGGATAGTATAAACCAGGAAGGCGACTGCTTGTTTTGCCTGGCATCTTCTTGGCCTCTTGAGGTTAAGAACCTTATCAGCGCCAGATCAATAGCCTGACCGTTTTAAGTCGTGTGCTCTAACGCTACCCTGGTCCTTATGGCATCGGCCCAGATTTCGCGTCGGTTCTGGCAAAGCCGAGCTTGGCAAGAACTGCGGGTGGTGGCTAGCAGATCAGGGGTTTTTGTGTTCCAACTGATAGCGAGGTTGTGTGACTGATAGATCTGGTTCAGCAACGCGGGCGTGCATTGAGGCCATCTCGGATGATTTGTGTGAATAGAAGCCCGTCCAGCTATTCTTATTGTGCCAGCGAATGATCGGATCGGCCACACCGATTTTATTGAACCAGGCCGAGAAATGTCCTCGCGGTATGTAGTGGGCAACCGGCGTAACCAGGTGATCGTAGACGATGCTATGAAGCTCGAGGAAATCGTGCCTGGCAATGTAGCTCAAATAGTCCTGGTAATAGAATTTAGGAAGCCAGCGGAATCTTTTCGCAAGAAGACTCCAGGGGTGGACAAAGAGCTTCACCAACGCGTAGAGCACGAAGGCGACCACCGCCGAGAGGGGGTTGAGAATGATTTCTGGCAACTTGGATGTGAGAGCGACGCGAATTGGATTGACAAAGGTAACCAACCATTTGTTGTTTTCACGACCATAGACCCAAACGCAGAGAGCACCGTCCGGCTTCACCAACTTCGATAGAGCAAGAAAACCTTTGTAAGGATCATAGAGGTGATGTAACACGCCCAGTGAGAAGACGAAATCAAATGACTGCTTAAAAGGAAGATCGCAGATGTCAGCCTGAATGATGTGGACACCGGGCATGCGTCCAACGTTGGCAAAAGCGACATCAACGGCATCGCCAATGTCCACAGCAAATATTTCTTTGGCATTACTTTCGGAAACGATTTTGGCGTGCCTGCCTTTGCCGCAACCGCCTTCGAGAATTACCTTATCCTTGAAGTAGTTAGCGTCGACGGGAAATGTCCAGTCGAGGAACTGTTGACGATAACGCTCATCCATACGCGGGAAAGATTTCCAGGACTGACCGAAGCGGCTACCTGTAAAGATGTCTGTCTTGCTGCTCGATTTTTCATCGACAAAACGAGGTACGCCCCGGGTTATGGCATAGTGCTTGGCACAATTAGCGCAATCGAGCTTTCCTTCGATAACTTCGCTGGTAGTGCCGCTACCGGGAGTTCCGCCCTCAACCACTGAGCCTTCTTTGAGAAGAAAGGCTCCATGACATGTCGGACAAACGAGATAATCCAGCGCCGAGAGTTTCAAAGCAAACGCCTATTTTGCTAGTAAATCAATCCACCCGAGTGGACGTCCATTCTATTCTGCCCATTATTGCAAAAGTCAAATCTGGGCCAGTATGACATTTTTGCCAGCATTATTTACACTTGCCTTTCTGATTGGAAGAAGAGCGTGGCATTGATTAGAAGGCAGTTTTTGGTTGGGCTCGCCCATTTTCGCAAATCCTGGGCGCCCCTTGGTGTACCGCTGTTCAGGCGAATCTGGTTGGCAACGTTTCTATCGAACGTCGGCACTTGGATGCATGAAATCGCCAGCGCCTGGTTAATGACATCATTAACTCGCTCTCCTATTATGATTGCCCTTATGCAAACAGCAACCTACTTGCCCATCTTGGTCATCGGTATACCGGCGGGTGCCATTGCTGATTTGAATGATCGCCGCCACATCGTCCTCTGGGGACAGGCCTGGATGCT
>PSRH01000244.1 GCA_003175915.1 Candidatus Melainabacteria bacterium
CGGCAACGTCTTTCATTACCCCCGCTTGTCCTTCCAATATGGCGTCGCGCTCTATGTTTATATGATCCTTGACCCCAACTTGACCAGCTAATATCGCCCGATCACCAATACTACAGGAGCCGGCCACGCCCACTTGCGCGACCAAAATCACTTCCTTGCCGATCGTGCAGTTATGGGCAACCATGACCAGGTTGTCGATTTTCGTACCTTTACCAATTTTGGTAGCACCAATCGTGGCGCGGTCGATCGTCGTGTTCGCTCCGATTTCAACATCATCCTCGATGATTACCGTGCCGATCTGCGGTATTTTCAAGAGGGGATTTGGTTCGAGGGAAAGCTCCTTCACGCCTGCCAATCTCAGCTCCATGTTAGAAGGTCTTTCGCTGACGTAGCCAAAGCCATCGGAACCGAGAGCAGCACCTTGTTGCATGATCACGCGATTACCAACGATCACGTAGTCAGCGATCATGCATCCGGGGTGAATCAGGCAGTTTTCTCCGATCACTACTTCGCCACCGATCACTACGTGGGACATGATCTTTGTGCCGTTACCGATTTTGGTTTTCGGACCAATCACCACATAAGGACCGATCGCCACTTTATCGCCCAACTGGCAGGATGGATCGATGACAGCGGTCGGGTGCACTCCCGGCTCGGGGAAGTATCGCTTCGATTGAAGGGCGGTAAGCACCTTGTAGATGGCCAGATTGGGCCGCTCAACCAGGATAAGTGGTCGCTCGGACTTGAAACCTTCCGGTACAACCAGGGCCGCTGCTCGGCATCGCTCCACCTGCTTGAGAAAATCCTTGTCGAAGGCGAGCGCGATATCAGATTCGGTGGCATTGAATGGTGACGTGGCGATACTTGAGACCGTCAGATCACCCGGTCCTTGCACGCGGCCCCCAATCACAGAGGCAATTTGCGTCAAGGTCATCGGTACGGGTAGCTTCATTTGCTTTCGGATTCCTGAGAGGCAAAGCTAACTTTCCATTAGCCGGAAACCGGACTAACTTTCAGCCGCTCTTACTTCGTCTGGACTTTCCCACCTGCTGCAGCCACTGGAGCCAACCTCTTGATCACTCCATCGGTAAGGTCGGTGCCACCCATGAGAACTGCTTGCTTCATGAAAACCGTATCCACTTTTCTATTGGTGGCTTCGGCTTTGATGGCTGCATCAATTTCGCTTTCCAGTTGCCCTTCCAGCCCCTGGGCCTTGGCCTGGACCTTGCGCACTTCTTCGTCTATTTGATTTTGCAGACGGCGCTGCAGACCTTCCAATTCAGCCGGAGCCTTATGCGCTGCCTTCGACTCCTCGTATTGCTTATTGCTATCCTCAATAAGCTTGTGAACCTTATCTTCCTGCTTCTTCAGCTCTTCAGCGGCTTGTTGAGCCTTGGGATAGCTAGTAACCACCTTGTCGCGATCAACTACACCGATATTCAATCGGGTAGGCGCGTCGGCAAAAGCCGGTGCGATACCAAAAGCAACTAGCACAACAACAGCAGTCGAACTGCTCTTTATAGAGTTAAGCATCCTCTTCTCCAAAGTCTTTCACTAACAACAAAACGGCGAGTCGAGCGCTCAGTTTACAACATTTAAGCAGCCACTATCCATGACAGCTAGCTTACGTTTCTAAAACCTGTCTCCAAATCCAATCGTAACTCTCGGCATCATATGTCCCATAAGCGAACTTACCAGCGGCAAGCCGTAGTCAATTCTGATCAAACCAATCATGGGAACGTTGATTCTCACACCGATCCCCGTAGAAGCACCCAGGCTATTGCGCGACAACAAGCTGTTGGTGAGATTATTTCCGGCCACCTGACCGGCATCGAAGAAAATGACACCTTTCAAGTGCTTATCGACAGCCTTGGCAATTTTGTTATCAGAGTTGTGCAGAAAAGGCAGACGCGTTCGCAACTCCGCCGTGGCCATGAGCATGCGTGTACCTGTTCCCAAGCCAGTGAACTGAGGATAACCCCGCATACCATTCATGCCACCTAACCAATATTGCCCGAATTGGGGCACGTTTCCAAGTGCCATGCCGCCCTGGACATTGGTGGCCAGGGTCATACTTTCGTTAATCTTGACGAACTTACTCGCGCTGGCACCGATCTTGGTGAAGCCTGCCCCGGTAAGACCCAGGGAGGGACTGGTCGAAAGTCTGAGCAACGTACCAGTGGTCGGATCTAATTTGGCGTCGCGCGTGTCGTAGCTTATCGAAGGACTGACAGAGGCAAAAGCCCCACCTCTCAACTGATTCTCCCGCACCGACTTGGCCAGAAAATAGGCATTAGGACCAGTGGCTGCGCCAGTCTGAATGGACCTCTCAATCATGCCGCCAAGGAGATTATTGCCGTTGGTGATCAGATTGGAAATGTCTCTCATACCGACGTTTTCACCGGTAAAGCCCAAATTGAGATTGACATGGTGACCAAGCGGTTTGGAAAAATTGACGCTGGCACCCAGGGTTCTTTGCATAGCCTGGTTGACCATGAAGCTATTGAGGTTACGACCAAAGCCTGATACCGCCATGGTTGTGTTGTGTCCTATATTCGGCTCGACAAAAGTAGCTTCCGCCTGATAAGTAGGCACATTGGCAATGACGCCGCTGCCACCATTATTGACGGCACTAAGCGACCCAAGCATGCCGGTGCCCATCTGGGTCGTCAAATTCAAGACTTCGCCGCGGCCCCTGAAATTGCTGTCGCCAATGCTGAAAGAACCAAAAGGACCAGCGATTGTATCAACGCCACCGCCTAAACCAACCGAGCCGGTACGCTTTTCTTCCACTTCCACTTTGAGCACGTAACGATCGGGATTATCAGGAGACGGCGCCAAGCTCCGGCGAATGTCCTGAAAATAGCCATTAGAATAAAGCTTGCGCAAATCGGCGGTCAGATCTCTTTCGTTGTAGACCATGCCCGGCTTCATCTTTATGGCATTGCGAATCAGAAAATCCTTCGTCTTTTTATTGCCGCTCACCTCAATTTTGTCGACGACACCTTCATTGATATTGAGGCCAACACTGCCATCCGGATCGTCCTTGACATCGGTGACCCGGGCCAGTACAAAGCCACGTTCGTGATATGCCTGTTCGACTTTGTCTACAGCAGAAGAAAGATCATTGAGATTTTGTGGTTTGCCCAGTTGGCCAGCGAAAGCCTTGGAGATCTCGTCGGTAGAGAGCACCTGATTTCCTTGAAAAGAGAATTCGGTAATCGGCGCATTTTCCTGCACTCTGATCTTGAGAAGCACACCACCTGTGGTTAGCTCAGGCACCACTTGCAAATTTCGATCGTCAAAATAACCCATGCTGTTGATCGCCTTCAAATCCTGCAAGACTTGATCGCGATCGAACTTATCACCACGCTTGGTCTTCACCACACCCATGATGTCTTCCGTGGAGACAAGGCGATTACCTTCAATCTTCACTTCATCGACAGTGAGATTGCCCTCGGCAACGGTACCGGTCTTCACTTGAGTGTCGCCACCACTGGCGGCGGAAACAGCGCTCTGGGCGGTCTCTGCCTTGAGACCATCGTCGTCAGTGGCACCCCAGGCCGCCGACTGGTTAAACAAGCTTAAAATTAAAAGCAATCCCAAATAAAAGCGAACCGGCGAGCAGTCCCTTTTGATTGAATAGCTTATGGATGTTTGCATAGGACCACCTTCGCCAGGTCAAGATTCTAACACGAGGTTGGCCCCTGCCAAGAGAAGTTGAAATCGCAGACAGTACGGTGAATTTGAGTAAATTAGAACGGCCCATTGCCTGATTTTGCGGAGGTATCTGCTTTGAAAAGGATTAATAGTCGACTCAATCAACTGAAGACTGCCACCTCGTTGGTCTGCTTCGCTTTGCTGAGCACGGCTGCTTTTGCCCAGCCTGCCAAGACCACTTACACAGCTAACGTCAGTGAGATGGATGCAATTCTCAAGAGCAAACCCAATGATGAGTCGGCTCACTACTATCGGGCCGTCGCTTTCCAAAACGCCGGCGACTACCAGAAGGCCAAAGCCGATTATCAATGGGTAAGCAGCCACGCCAGAAACCCTGTCCTGGTGCGCTACGCCACATCTGCTTTAAAAGCCCTGACGCCAAGCGCTGGTACGCAAACTCAGACCACCAGCCAATCCAGACCGGCCCAGGCGACTTCCGTAACCAGCACAGGCAAATACTCGATCATGCGCGTTCCGGCTGGTCAACAACGTTAGGTCTGTAGCTGCTTTAATTATGAGACTCAAGCTGATTGATTAATTTCAGTGGTTGGTGGAGTTGTTGCCGATTACATGATTAAGAACTATCCCGGGATTTTCATCAGTCTCGAAGGTCCTGAAGGGGCAGGCAAATCCACCCAATTAAAGTTGATCTCAAAACAATTAGAGACACTCAACTACAAACATGTGATCACGCGCGATCCCGGTGGCACCGCTTTAGGGCGACAGGTTCGCCGCATTGTTCTCAATCCTGAAAACCAAATTGAAAAGATCGCTGAATTACTCTTATATCAGGCCGATCGCGCTCAAAACGTAGCTGAGGTGATTCGGCCGGCTCTTGAACAAGGATTGCTTGTCTTCTGCGATCGATACACGGACTCGACTCTGGCTTATCAAGGGTTCGGGCGCGGTATGTCGTTTGAGCTCATCGAACAGTTGAATGCCATCGCTACCGATGGCCTAAAACCCGAGCTCACTATTCTCTTCGATTTACCGAGTGAGGAAGGACTGGCCCGCTTGCATCCCGGCAGTCAGGATCGATTGGAGCGCGAGGCCCTGGAATTTCACCAACGCATTCGTGCCGGTTACAAACAACTGATCGAGAAGGAGCCGGAGCGCTGGCAAGTCATCGACGCGTCCAAGCCGCTCACTACAGTTCAGGCTGAGTTCAAAAAAATAGTGGCAGACAAGCTGGCCATCAAGCTCGACTGATCGCTTTTCCTACGGGCGTACCCGTCTGGCAACTTCACCGCTCAGCTCGTCCACATCGCGGCGGATGTCCGCTTCCTGGTCTGGGTCAAGCGAGCCGCCCGCCTCATAAGCAAGCGATTTTTCTTTGCTGAGAAGATCGTGGGCGCGCCGCTTCAAACTGAGGAAATCGTTGTCCGAAACTTTTCCCTTCTCTTTGGCTTTATCAAGATAGTCATCCAGATCGCTGACGACAACGCTTACGGGGGGCAGAACGGCAGCAGGATTGGTTTGCCCCTGGGGGATATAGAAAATCGGATAGGTGTTGTAGGCATAACCGGCCACCCATGGGTAGTAGTAGCCGGACTGGGACCTCCACAGGCGCATATCGCGCCCGTTGAAGGACAGCCCATAACAGTTGCCACCGTAAGGTTGGAAGCCGCCGGCAATCGGGGCTGTATAGCCCAGAGGAGCTTGATAGCCATACGGTGAGCGGTACCCATAGGGATTACCATATACGTAGGGATTGCCATAGGGATTGCCGAACGGGTAGGGGTTATTGATATAGGGATTCTGGTAAACGTTCTGCATATACGCACCGCTGCCGGCCGGTGCCGCAGTCGTTGGCGACCCGCCCGGGCTAGGTGCTGAACCCATTGAGAATCCCGAGGCAAAGCAAGCGCTTTGGCAGAGGAATGGAACTAAAACCAATAGTCTAGATGCGCGCATAGTCGCTTCTCCTCTATAGCCTCGCTTGGGTGATCTACCAGTTCAAGTATATGCGAATTTGACCATTAAATTTCGCCCGGTTCACAAGCATCTAATCCGCTTAAGGGGGCATGCTGGGGCTATTTTCCTACACTCCGCCTTTCAATATGGGGTCGGAGGCGGGCGCCTTTACGTCGAATCACTGGAAGTCTGGGAATGGTTGATTTCTTCGGCAGAGAAGTGGAGGCAAATCAGGCTCCAGGCACAGATGAAGCCCAGCGAATTAACGTTGAAAACACCAGCCGACGGCAAGCCGCCCCAAAACACAATACAAAGCACTCCGGGCAGGGCAAGTACGGCGCAGACAATAGCCAGACGGCGCGCCACTCTTAACAAGGGCGGGCCGAAGTGGTGCTGTTTGACCAAGAAGAACGCCCCGGCTAGAGCCAGTAAGGCAGCCATGAAAAGACCATGCACGGCAAACATGAAGACCATATGGCAGATTACCGCCATAACCGCTTGACCAATCGCAGCAAGGGTTGCCGAAAGGTCAAATTTGGCGCCGACGTGATCCATAGGTCAGTAAACCCCTAAGGGCCTGGGCAGGAATCAAACTTTAGCATTATAAATGCTTGGTGCTGCGCCGATTTGTTTGTAAACTAGTTTGGACGAAAGTCGCCCCAATATCGCTAAAACGGGATGTTCGAACATGATTGACGACAAGGCGACAAGCCAAAAAACAGATAAATCCAAAAAAACATTTACCATTTTGACTTTGCTTACCATAGCGATGTTACTGCCGGGAATTTGTACCAATGGAACAGCCGGCTCGGGAGAAGCGGCGGAGAAATTTGACCGAAGCCAGAGCATGTTGATCAACCTCAAGAGTGCTCCAATGTCCGCTGGCTATTTCATCATCCACTCCTACAGCGCTTCTAAAGTGATGGCTCGCGATCTAGATAAAGCACTGAATCAGGTGGTGGAAGTAGACAAAACCTATGCAAAATCTCGTCACAAGCCAGACAATCGCTACCTCGAAAACGCCTGTTTGAAGATTACAGTTGCTCGTCAAACAGCGGAGCAATTAAAGTTCCAGTTGAGTGACGCCTACTCCGAGTTGAAGGACTCGATAGAAGAGACGATGGTCACCGATTCGAATTTCCACTAAATTGAGTCGGGTTTAGCGAGTCGCTTCTTGCTTGACTTTATCGTTGACCACTTCCTCAATGCGGATAGTCGTTTGCGGAGTCAGTTCTTTGACTACTGCCAAAAGATCATCCATGGCAAGGGCGATACAACCGCTCGTCGGTACATAGTCATCTAGCACCACGTGCATAAAGATGGCACTACCATCCCCAGGACGAATGGGGTTATCGTTATAACCGATCACTACGATCAGGTCGTACCTATGATCTTGGAGCCATAGCTCTTCGTGGCTAGCGGCGTAGGGCAATTTCACGAAGCAATTGTAGTTAGGATCGGCAGAATCATCACACCAACCGTCTGACTGCGTCAGGGCTCGGATCGGCAATTGGCATGGCGGCTCTGCTATACGATCAGCGCGATAAAACACTTCTCGGAAATAAAAGGTACCAACTGGTGTACAACCGTCAGCTTCCTTTTTGTCCATAGATATTCCATTGCGTCCAACAGCACATCGAAAGATTTTATCGCCGATTACCAGACGATCATTCTTGAGCAATAATTCCATAAAATTATCAAAACCAGTTCTAACCTGGGAACAAGAGGATGCCGATGATAACATGCTTACGGCAATTGAGGTGAACTAGTGATAGAGACTTTGACGACCAACGCAAAAGGCGACTTTCGCAAGCAGCCGATCGGCAAGCGGGCGGATTCTCGCACCGCACTTGATTATCATAGTTTCGCCATTGACTTAGAGAGCAAAGGCAATCAAGAAAAGCTCGTTGATTTAGCCCAGAACGGTGTAGCATGCCAATCGGCTTATACAAAAGCGATGGCACCATATCATTGTGCTTTTGCCTCGGCATTGCCGACTGTCTATGTCCGAGAGGGCATCGCTATAAAGTTGCAGGAAGTAAATAACCTCTTGAGGCCATATGAAGTTGAGATATTGGCTCTGGATGGGTATCGCCCAATTGCTCTGCAGAAGGAGCTATGGGATTACTTTATCGAAAAGGGCAGACAGGCATCAGCCGAAGCAAGCGATGAAGAGCTTGTGCGCTTCGCCGGACAGTATTGCTCTGACCCGCGCCAATTTGATCCGTCCAATTACCGAACCTGGCCTGTGCACAATACCGGCGGAGCGATCGATTTGACGCTGCGCCGGCTGGCTGAGGGGCAAGAGTTGTTTATGGGCGGGATTTTCGACGATGCCGACGAAATATCCTGGACGCGTCACTATGAGGATGAGCGTCATACTTCTGAATCAGCCCAAGAAGCGCGGCGTAATCGGCGGCTTCTTTACCACTCGATGTGCGCCGCTGGATTTGAAAACTATCACTACGAATGGTGGCACTACGATCTGGGCACACAGATGTGGGCCATGCATCGAGGCAAAAATAGTCATGCCTATTATGGTCGTGCTGAACTACCAGCATAACTGATTAAAGTCCGCCCGAAGCAAGATCTCTTTGCTGGCTCCAATTCACCAGTGGCATGAATGGCTTGCCATCTCTGGCGATGGAAACTCGCGGACGGTCAGCACCGATCACTGCTTCTCTCTCGTTCTTGAGGAGGTGAGCCAGCCTGTCAAGTTGTCCATCATTGACCTTGCTCACCAACCTTAGATTGTTGATCAGATCAGTCTTCTGTTTTATGTGCATGGCAATCAGTTTCAAATGCTGATCTTCGGCATTGATCGTTTGCACTTTGATGCTTGGATTGAAAAAGACCGGCCGCTGTGTAGGCTTGCCGCTAAGTATTGTCTCTGCGATCTGTTCGACAGTGACGTGGTCCAAAACTCTAATTATTCTGAGGGCTTCGACGACGTTTTGCCAGTCTTCAGAATAGAGTTTGTAGAGCAGTTCTGATAACTTCACCAACATAAGGTACGCCCCTCGCTAAGGCTGCTTTTAGGGCTATGCCCATTGCTCAGCTCCGAATCTCTTAACTTTTGCTAATCGGCTCTGGGCGCCAAGTTCGGCTACCTCAGCCACAACTATAGATGTGTCAGAATTCTCCCGGTCAAAGGTGACAACCATTTGGGAGGTAGTGTATGAATCGCAGGATCTGGTCTTCTCCGTTTCTTGCCTCGGCCCTTGTTTTGATTCTGGCGACAACCACCCAGGCGAAGAAAAATGAGCAGTCCCAAGAGGAGTCCATCCCATATGCCGCCATTTATGGCATGGCTGGGGAATCCTACATTCTCTACGGCACCGGCGGCATCACCATCGAAGAGAGCCCGAAGCCCGGCATGTGGCATTCGAACATGAAGAGCTACAAAATCTGCATTGATGGAAGCGG
>PSRH01000049.1 GCA_003175915.1 Candidatus Melainabacteria bacterium
GGATTGAAATGTTTCTTGCAAAACCGTCGGGCGCCATAGAAAGCGCTAGGGAAACGGCGACAAGGGGGGCGAGTCGATCTCTTAAAGAGTAAAGTGACTTGGCTCTAGGCATTTTTGAAGTCTCAGCATTAAACGGAACATTAGCCCATTATGCCATTAAAAACCAAGGTTGGAACCAATTGCCTAACTGGAAAATATTCAGGGATTTCACCAGTGACATTGCCGCAAGACGCGGCCGGGTGCCGCCAGGACTGGCGTTTGACCGGTAGCCCTTTTTGATTCACCGCTTCTTTACGCTTGATTGGTACCCTGCAAATACTGGTTGGGAAGCCCAAATTTTTATAAGGGGGATACATACGTGAAACGCCGGATTAATTGGCACGGGCAAACGTGGATAACTGCTGTCCTAGTGTGCGTCCTGGCACAGACAACAGTGGCAGCGCCGAATTTCAGAAGCGCTGTGGAAACAGCAAACAAGTGGACGGTTCTCGATCGACCTAACCTGGGCTTCTCGGTTAAGCTGCCGGGCGTTTCGAAAGTAAGGGATGAATGGACCCCTTTTGGAACGATTCATACCTGGATGCTTGAGTCTGATAGGACGCTGTACCGGGTAGACGCAGCTGAGTTAAATTGCTTGGTAACCCTGTTCACATCAGATGAAAACTTTAGAAAGGAAATGCTGCAGGGGCTTATTCGGGGTTTCTTTGCGGGCGTGGAAAAAGGGGCCGGTAAAAAGATCGAATCAAAGAAAATGATCCGCGAATATACAATCAACGGATTCCGGGCTGAGGAATACGTTTATACGATTCAAACGAAAAGCGGCAGAAAGGGGTTCGGGCACTCCATCTTTTCGGTTAATCAGAAGTATTGCTATACGTTTAGTAGTGCGGCATGGCTGTCAGAACCGGATCCATCATGCACTTTCTTTAGCTCGATCAAACTAAAATAGCCGGTAAAACACACAAATGTGGTGCAATGATCATGAGGAAGAGCAAGGTTTGAGCAATGAGCAAAGCAGAACCACTCGCAGATGATGAACTACAACCCAAACCCCAGTTAGAATTGGAGCCTGTTTACGGCGGGCCAAATGGTCCTCGTCAGACGGCTATTGGCGCTGGAGCACAAGGCGACGGCCCTGAACCTCGTCGATTTTCATCTGGCCAGGCCCCGAATTGGTTTAATATGGTGTTCCCAGTTGCCCGCGCCTTTACCAAGCTCCAATTAAAACCCTTAACACCCAAGAGAAGGCGCCTGTGGTGCGAAAATGCCCGATTGTCGGATGACGAACTTACGGTTCTGACAATGCGATGGCATATGAATTTGAACCTGGAGTGGACTGTTTCCGGCGACAACATCAAGGATCTGGCAGAGATCGAATCGTTGCTAGAAAGGCAAGCTGCCTGGAAGTTGGGACTCTATGGCCTCTATTGCGCCGGTTTCCCCATCGAGCTAATTCAATTGTTTGTCTAAACTGACTCAACGGCAACCATGGATATACCATTGGCGTTGCAGTAAGCGACCATCTCGTCCTGATCGACAACCATAGTCTCTTTCGCTTCGATGGCCAGTACACCGCCCGGTTCCTTGGCCCTCATCGACTGAAGCGTATTCAGCCCGACGGTAGGGATATCAAAGCGCTGGTCTTGATTGGGCTTAGCTACTTTAACCACGACAACCGGCCGGCGAGCGTAGCCGACGGCACGCTTGACTGCTTCGTCAGTGCCTTCGATTGCCTCAATCGCTAAAATCATGCGGTCCCGGACAACCACGGTTTGACCGATGTCGAGGCGGGCTATTTCCTTGGCCACCGTCAGTCCATAATGAATGTCCCCATATTCTTCCGGGGTTGGCTGTCGGGTCGTCAATACGCCGACGCCAGGAAAAAGGTCTCGTAAAAACTCTGACTGGGTAAGTACCCTAACGCCATGGGCGGCCATGATATCCCCCATGGCAAATTGAATGGTGTCATCGTTAAAGTTAGGCAGCTTGCTCAGTTCCTTTACCGTTGTCCAGTCAAACTTGGTTATGTTCCTGAGCAAATTCAGCTTTGGCACTTTGCCAACGAAAACCGCTTCCTTAATGCCTTCCTTTTCAAGCAAATTGAGGTTCCGGCCGAGCTGACCGACGGCAATGAGATGAATTTTGTCGGCGATTTTAGCAACACTCTCTTGGGCGTGCTCGGAGAGCGCAAATACGACGACTTTGTAGCCTTTGTCCTTAGCGGCGTGGGCCAAAATCGCTGGCAATTTACCTTCGCCGGCGACCAAGCCCAGAACTTTCTGTCCAGTGCTGGTTCCCTGTCTACTATTCTCGAGTATGGAAGTCATCTAACTGCCTCTTTAAGGCCCCGGACCACAAACCTTGCCAGTCTAACATCAGGATGCTTCATCCCGATTCGAGGTATTCTATAGATTAAGAGCAAAGAGAGACTGAGAAGCCCCAAAGTCTCACAGCTCCGGTCTTGACATTGATAATCTTATCTGATTAAACTGGGCTAACTGAGTACTGATCGGGCTTTACAGGTGGAAGCCGCAAGCAATGTCTAACCAGAAACTTTTACTAGCGATTTGTTTGGCCGCCAGTCTGGGCTTTCCACTGGCTGCGCAAGCTCAGCGCAACAATAATCCCAATCTCAATCATTTCTACATGGGGCGCCAGCAAGTTCAAATTATTGATGAGTCTCCGATGATCATGAACCAGCCTGGTGGTGGTGCCGCCGCCGGTGGTGGCAACATGAACGGTTCTATGCCTAATAGACCGCTGCCTTTGCCTCATGCCGGCTGGCAGAGTTATACACAAGCTCAACCGCCTGGATTCGCTACGGGATTACCGAAAGTGATTAACGGTGTGCCACCAAAGGCAGTGCCACAAGGACCGGCGGGAAACAAAGCCAAAGCGGGAGCACTGACAGCCAACAAAGGCAAACCTAAGGGTAAGCCTTCTCAGGTGGCCGGCTCGCCGACCACAGTAAGCTCCTACAAACCGTATGCAACCTATAAGCCCGTCCAGCAAGCTGCACCAGGGGCCGTGGGAGTTAATAACCAGCAAACTACCACAAACGTCAGAGGAAATATCCTGCACTGGGCGCGCGGACCGCATCGGACTTACTGAGTTAACTGGAACAATCTGCCAAGCTCGACGACACGACCTTGTCAAAACGGATTTATGCGAGGACCCGATGCCGCCAGCCAGGAAAATATCATCCAGCCCAGACCGATGAGGAGCCAGAATGCTCCGAAGACCAGGCTAACGATGTATAAGGGATCAATATTTTTCTCTGAACTCATCTAAGCACCCCCTCATACCTAGCCTCGATATACCCAGAATAACAGGACTCCTTGCCTGTCCGTGCGCCGTAATACAACTTGATTCAGAAAGTTCCTTGGCTTTCGGTCAGCGGAACTATTTGAAATTGAAATGAAACAGGTTGCCGTCGGCGTCCTCGAAATCGCGGCCGGATACATGAGCTTTTGCTGCCTTCAACGTGTCGGCGGCTGCCTTCTCATCCGTTTTGTCGATGCCAAACTCGAGATGTGAGATGCCGTGCTTAGCTTTGCCCAGCCGCTCTGTGCCTTCGGGATGATGGCTCTTGGCAAAAATAGCAAGTTTCTGCTTGCCGATCGCGAAAAATACTGCGTCCCGGTATTCTTCAATCACTTCAAGCCCCATGGTTTCTTTGTAAAATTGTCGTTGTTTGGCAAAATCGTCAGCAATCAAAATGACCGCATCGAGACTTCGAATTTTGGGCATAGTTTTCTTGGTCATCTTCACATCACCTGATTCGTCACGCGATAGGTCAGAATTATACAGCGGCAACTCCTCAATGATGCAGATATTTCTCGCGCTCGCCCTTTTCTTGCTAATGCCGCTTTCGGCAGTGGCAGAAGCGCTGGAAGGCAAAGTTAGCAAATCCGCAGTGAAGGAAGAAGCTCAGCAAAGTTCGCTCCAAGGTGAAGGGGCAAGTACAAGTGGTCAACAATCTGAATTTGATCTTCAGAGACAACCTCTATCTGGACAAGCTGAACATGGCGAACTTCCCATTGGTGTTCTCGGTTGCCAGATATTGACGACGCTATTCGGTGGTCACAGCGCCCTGATCATAAAAATCTATCCGGGCAGCGATCTGATTCGGGCTGGCGTCAGAACCGGCGACAAGATACTCGGCATCAATGGCCATCGCTTTGCGCGAAAAAGTTTTCCGTCTGAGTGCCGGGGATCACCTGGAACAATGATCAACCTCCTTATCGAGCGCCACGGACAAGAAGTGGAAGTCCAGGTTCAACGCCAGGATGCTAGAATGTTTGCCGCTTACGA
Source organism: Candidatus Melainabacteria bacterium (assembly GCA_003175915.1). Taxonomy (GTDB): domain Bacteria; phylum Cyanobacteriota; class Vampirovibrionia; order Obscuribacterales; family Obscuribacteraceae; genus PSRH01. Next base: position 4,315 of record PSRH01000049.1, read on the forward strand.
GCACTACTTTCGAAAATGGGCCGACCGAACGAAATATTGGTAAGCAGATATAGATATGGGTAGGGAACGCTCAAATCCTCCTGCGGATTGGACGACGATCAATCCGGAAGTAGTCAACATAGCTTCGATGGCGGCGATGATGCGGCACGAACTGGCTGTATTATTCGCTATTGCCATAGTCATACCGATTGCCACTTTGCTTGGCTTTTTTCCTTTCTACCTTGCCATCCTGATTGGCTTTCTTTGCTTCCTGGGAATGTTGTTCTATGGTTGGGTGCCCTTTGTATCGAGGAAACAGACTGCTGAATTGCACAGATATCTTTCCTGGATTTTTGCCACTCAACCTGGACAGGAACGAAACGTGCTGCTCAAGCCGTATCCGATTGAGGTCGCCTATAGACCGGTCGGCACTCTCTTAATAGCGGAAATCTATGGCGAAGAGAATCAACTAGAGCACGAAATCGTAGTTAGCGTTCCTCAGGCAAATGCCCTTACCAAAGAGTCCTTAAATGTAAGAGAATCAGGCAAGATTCACTACGATCCAGAAACGCACGAGCCAGTTGTCATCGACTTTGGCTCTTTTCGTTGCTGGCGCGCTCTTGGTTTCGCTAGCCCACCTGATGCAACGCAGAAGGCAGCGGAGGGGAAGCTGCCCTGGCGGCAGACCGTGGCCATGAGCAGGTTGCATCCCACTACGGCCGCCATGATTTGGGTAGTAGTATTCGGCTTCTGCTTTCGCTTTTTCATAAGCCCTGACGCATTCATGGCGATGGATGGCAGGGGCGGCTTCGGGCCGAGGAAGTGGGGCTTTATCGGTAATAAGGGACGAGTTCGCATTAAGCCACTCTTTGACAGAGTCAAGGGAGCCGGAGTACCGTCCAGCATCGGGCCTTTAGTTTGCCAGGCCATAAAGCCTCAAAAAAGTTTTCACGAGGGATTGGCAGCCGTATGCATAGGAGAGCAATGGGGCTTTATAGATAAGTGGGGAAACATAGCGGTTCAACCGCAATTCGATGATGTCGGTGATTTCTCAGAAGGACTTGCTTGTGTTGTCAAAGATGACAAATGTGGCTTTATCGATAGGACGGGGCAAGTCGCTATTCCGCTGCAATTTGATCGCTCGGCATTCAACCACGACTTGATGTATTTCAAAGACGGGTTTTGTGTTGTTCAAAACACGCCGTTTTCAATGAACTATATCAATAAGAGAGGCGAACTCGTCTTGGGCAGAAGTTTCATGGACGCCGCGCCGTTTTCGGAAGGACTGGCTGTGATCGAGCTGATGCGAAACGGCACGAGGGTGATCGATAAGAGCGGCGCTTTTGTCTTCAGTATTCCCGTCAAATGGAGAGGATTTGCAAACGTGACGCCGGCGGGCAAATACTCGGAAGGAAATTTGCGCATCTGCGGCTGGACTCGGTCAGAAGCTCCTCAGCCACGCTACTGGTTTGTAGATAAAACAGGAAAACCGGTAGGCTCTCATAACTATAAAGCAGCAAATGATTTCTCCGAAGGACTAGCAGCAGTGATGCCTATGGGCTCGAACAAATATGGATTTATCGATCAGACGGGCGAGCTAGTCATTAATCCGGCTTACGAATTACCCGGCGACTTCCACGATGGCCTGGCTCCTGTGCGTTTGTATCATGGCGACAAAGGGGGCGAAAGTAATCTCTGGGGGTATATCGATAAGAAGGGACAATGGCTCGTGCAGCCCCAGTTCACCAGCGCTCAGCCTTTCTCCGAAGGCAGGGCGGCCGTGCGAATGAGCGACGGCCTTTCTCAGAAGGAGGGTTATATCGATACGACCGGCCAACTTAGGATTCACGGAAATTTCACTAATTGCTTTCCATTTTCCGAGGAACTGGCAGCGGTGGAAATGCTCGTTCATCCTCCAGGGAAATGAGTGGAGTATCAATGTTGCAACGGTTTAGAAGTTTGGTATTCATTTTTTGCTGCTCATTGCTTTGTTCTGCACCTGTTTATGGGCAGGCCTATTTACGCCCGCTTGCCACCATGCCCAGTGACACCGATCCACGCATAACTATTTTCAATCAGCCGCACATGAGTTGGTTGCCTGATGGCCGCCCGCGCAATCAGCTACTTGTCTTTCTCCCTGGTACCAACGGTCAACCACGAGCCAACTTTCCTTTTGCTCAGGCAGCCTCAGCGTTGGGTTATCACGTCATCTTCCTTATGTATCCGGATACTGTCGCAGCCCAACAAGTCTGTCCGCAGAGCCCTGATCCAAACGCATACATGAAGTTTCGCTTGGCGATAATTCAGGGCGGCGAGATCGACGGCCTGGGTTCAATCAGTCCGGCCGACTCAATTGAAAATCGTCTGACA
>PSRH01000105.1 GCA_003175915.1 Candidatus Melainabacteria bacterium
AAACGGAATGATCAGAGGATCGAATATCGATTTCCAAACCTCCCATAGGTAGCAGCATCAACAATGCAGGTAATGCTCTTTGCAATTGTATCCGGCGTCCTGGTAGCGGGCGTATGCATAGGTGGCCTCTTACTAACTAAACGCTTTACTAAACTGAAGGGCGAAGGACATCATCCGGTTGCCGAGGCCTTATTGGCCGTTGTGGGAACCCTGTTTTCCGTACTATTGGGCTTCCTTGTCGTGGGCACGATGAACAACTATGAGGATGCGCGCACCAAAGTCAATCAGGAAGCACAATGTTTGGCAGATGTCTTCAGATTCGCCAAGGGCCTGCAAACGGCACCGCGCAAGGATCTGCGCAACACCTGCCGAGATTATTGCAAAGTTGTATCAGAAGAAGAATGGCCAGAATTGGAAAAAAAGCAGGATAGTCCTCATGCCTGGCAACTTTATTACCAACTATGGGACGAGTGTCTATCAGTTGCCCCTATCGATCAAAGGGAAAGCAACATCCACCAAGCCTTGCTCAATTCAATGCAGGGTTTAGGCGAAAACCGCAGGAGTCGCATTGCCATCCTGCGAAGATCCCTTGCTCCTGTGCTGTGGTTCGTTATGATCAGCGGCTGCGCGATCATCATCGTCTTTACATATTTTTTTGTGATTGACAGTTTGGTACTACATTCGGTGATGACAGGAATGGTAGCAGTCAGTCTTTACTTGATAATCTTCCTACTCATTCTGTACGACAACCCATTTAGCGGGGGGCTCAAACTGGAGCCGATTCCCTTCGAAGTTAATCGCAAACTATTTGAGATCCCTGATGGTCCGGTCATCTATTTAGAAAGGTGGAAAACCACTTCCGGCAAATAGGTCGACCCAGAATTTGTCCTAGACGCGTACCCATTTCCCGTCGAGCAGAACTTTTTTGATTGTCTTTGAGCTACCAGCTCGAATCGGCCCATAAGTTTTCTCGAGCTTCTTCCGGTCTTGTTCGTCAGGGCGATAGGTGTATCGTTCACATCCCCTCACTCCGCCGGGTAAGCGCTCCCAGGTTGATATCTGTACTTCGCCATTTGTCTTGACAGTTACGCGCTCGATAAAGGTTCCTAAGTCTGCGTTATCCGAAGGTCTAGGCTCGATGACATTGTGATTTTCATCTTTTGTCGCCTGCGCGAAAAAGAAGTCCATCAGCTTTTGATAGTCAAGTCCTGTCTTCATCCTGTTGACCTCGCCTGCCTCCGCTTTGGACATCTAAAGGACGTACTTTAGGCGCAGAAAGTGCAGATCTTGTGAAGGAGAAAATTTAATGCCAAGAAGTAAATTCGCTTCTCTCGGGCGGCAATCAAGAGAAGTAACTCTTGAGCATGTGCGAAAATCGTTGCTGATCGTAAACCCAGTCGGAGAGTTAAATATGAACCGCGCTATCTTGGCATCTTTGTTCAGTTTTGCACTCACAACATTAGCAGCGTCCGCAGCAGAGCTTGACTACCCGAAGCAAGTTTTCGATGCAGTTTATCTAAGCGAAGACGCGAAAACAGGTAGTCACACGATGCGCATGGTGTCAGACGGTAAAGGTCACATGCGGATGGAATCAAACGCCAATGGCATGAAATCCACCTCAATCATGGACTATCCCAACAAGGTCTGCACGACGCTTATGGAAACACAGAAAATGGCAATCAAGATGCCACTAACTAGTAACGGCAAGGCTCAAATCACCGATGAAGCTTCAGCCAAAAAAGAGAATGCCAAGTCGCTTGGTCAAAAGACAGTCAACGGTCATCCATGCCACGGTTACGAACACGTTGAACCATCTGGCACTTCCCGAATATGGATCGGCGACGACATCCACTATATGGTGCGCTCCGAGGCAATTACACCCAACGGCACAATCGTTATGGATCTAAAGTCCTGGTCGACTACTGTACCGTCGCCGGATTTATTCATCGTGCCGTCCGGCTACAAAGAAATGAAAATGCCAGTTGGCTCCAACTAGAGCACTAAAGCAAGTTCTTCTTCGCTAGTCCCAACTTGGAGCACCGCCGGCAACGCCATCATCAAGGGTGTCTTGGTGTAGCGAGTTCTCTTTGGCCTGGACACAGATGAAGTAGAGATCTTCGTTTGAGTTATTACGCCAGGCTCTTACTCCTCTGGTGCCAACACGGATGCAAGTGCCCTCGGAAACCTCGATTATCTCTCGATCAATCAACATTTGTCCTTTGCCACCAACAAAGATATAGAGCTCCTCGTTTTCTTTGTGGCTGTGGGTGAATGGCATACTGCGGCCCGCCGGAAATCTGTTCAGTGACACTTGCATACCGGTTAAGCCCAAATTGTCTTTTACTAGCAATTTACCGTGCGTTGGCTTTTCAAGTTTCGGGTGTTTGAACTCGTACTGACCAAGTTCGGAAAACTTGCCGGCTTGGAAGCAACTGAAATTCGTTCCTGTTACCTTCTTCTTGTCGGTTGTGTGCACTACCATCTCTACTACCTCACTTTTTTCGGTCAACTCGGTCTATGTAGGCACATAGTCTCAATTTATCGATTGTCTTTTAGTTAAAGATTAGCATCAGCAACGAAATTGAATTCGATACCGTCGCCTGCTGGCTCTGTTTTGAACTGTTTGATTCTTAATGATTTAAGCTGGGATTCTCGATCTTGGAACAGTTTAAATCTACCCTGGTAATCAAGCGAGATGGGTGGTGCGTTTTTTACCGCTCCAACAATGATTGATTTTTCTGCCTTCTGCAAAACTCCGCCGGAAACCTTACTCCAGTCCAGTTTAAGATCCTCCGGAAGCGGAAGATTCATGCGCAGGGTGTATTTGAACTGGCTGTCGGCAAGGGTTCCGTTCGGCTCAAATTGATAATCCAGAACTCCCGATCCGGCTAACCGGGCCTCAGCACTCCATGGACATTTTTGCCAATTGTCCGTTTTTTTTACAATGGACAACATACTGCCCTTTTCCACGGTTCCCATGGCTTCAATGTCGCCATAGCCACTAAAGTGCTCTTCATTGTTCTTGATCGACCATAGTTTTTCTATAGTCGGCTTGCGCAGAATGATCTGAGTGACGATGGCGTTTCGATAGCGCCATTTTTGATCCTTCAGCACTGTCTTCGTCATTGAATAGACTTTCTCTGAAGGCAGAGTCTTGTCAATTTCGGCAAATAAAGCTTGGTTCGGCACAAGCACTGAGCACTCGTTGAAGTGCACAGCTGCCGCTCCATCCTTCGAGGCGACCTTTATTCCGTGCACTCTTACATCCATCTTGTGATTACCAAGTAAATCTGACTGGATTATCGAAAAATTCAAATTGCCGTATATATCAATTTCTTTATCAGCATCGATTTGAAGACTTCCGTTCAATCCCCCCAATTTGAGCGTGCCGAAAGAGCCTGCTAACGTAGCTGTTCCCAGATCCACTGATAAAGGCAGCGAGCAGTGCGTACCACTTTCATCGCGCAAAAGTTCCATGGACAAACCGTCCGTAATTGATAGCGTGGAACCTGGCGCAGTGACGAGCTTGAATTCTTTCTGGCCGCGATGCCAATCTATCTGCCGCACCGCCGCTGTTCCCTGGTCCAGGGAGAACTTCAAGTCTCCGGATTTGGTCAAAGAAATCGGCCCGATTTTTGCATCAACCAGGGCGATTGAAGTATTAGTGCTTTTGCGGGTCAAATTGATGTTCAGCTTACTGGCAATTGTCGACTTATCCGTGGAAAACAGGATTTGACGTCCCTCTAATTCTCTGTCGATCCGGAGCGTGGACGGCACCGGACGGGAGAACATGGCAATCAGATCTAGTCTGGAATTTTTCAGCTCGAGGCGAGCATTGTTGAGCACCATGCCCGCAAGCGCATGTATTCGCGCTTTTTCTTCTTCCTCTCTCTTTTGCCAGGTAAATTGACTGAACTTCAAGGCAGCTAATTCGGTTTTTACGGAAGACTGCTTGTGCTTTCCGAAACGATAGGTGCAATCTTTAAGATTGAGCAGCCGTTGCTCATCTTCGGAAGACAGCGTCAATACTCCCTGTATTCGTCTTGCCTGCAAGGCAAACAGGGCGCTACCGCCATTGAAGAATATATCGATCTTTTCACCAATGTAATTGCAGCCATTGGAGAACTGCATGTCGAACAGTAGCTGCCCGTCGTAGTTCAAAGCACGATCGAGAAGCACGTCATTCAGCTCAACTTTCGAATGGGGCGCAGCAACAAGGTGAATTTTGCCGATATCAAACGAGGCACCAGGTCGCAGACTGAGGATTGCGTGCTTAAGCCTGATCGTTTCCACAACTTCCTTCACCCCGCTACCACCGGAGCTGTCCACTAGCTGATTTTGCAATACGTTAAACAAAAAGATGCCGATCGCCCGGATCAGATCCACCTCAGCCGTCGCTTGGCCATGAGAAAGAGCGATATCCTGCGAAATTGGCACACCGCCAACAATCAATGGTGCCGAAGTCCAGAGGTGGCCCTCAGCCAGAGCAGTATTGATGTGTTGCGGATCGTCAATGGGTAGAGTCAGCTCCAGCTTAAAGAGGGTGCCCTTTGCAACTCGCAGCGGTACCCCTTGGACTTGGAAGGATCCCTCTTTGAATTCTCCAGCAGCTACTACTTCGAATTTTTCCGTAGCCTCGGTCAACCGGCGGCAGAGAGGATCTTTTACTTCAATGCTGATGTTCGCCGGTATGGAGTGCTCTTTCACGATCGGTTGGCCACAGCCGGCGCTAAACAGTACGATGGCAAACCCAAATAATGGCGCCTGACGACGTATGAACCGTTTGAGTTGTGATCTGATTGATCCCGGCAGGCACAACAGTCGCATACTATCGAGTAACCTGAACAGAGAGAGCTCGTTCGTTTGAGAGCGCGAACCAACACAGTATAAGATAACTGGAGCCGGCGGACAGAACCATTCGCTCAACAGTCACTTGCAATCAATCTTAGCTGTTTCCTTAGCTGTTTCTGCGCCAGCATCGAACCACTGCTAAAATGTCCTTTGCAGTTAGCTCAGGAGCGCAAGGGAGGGCATCACCATGCCTGTGAAAAGCGACGTCAAAATAAAAAACTTGGGTTACGTAATCGTTTACGTAAAGGACATTGAAAGAGGTGTGGCGTTTTACCGTGACACGCTTGGAATGGAAGTAAAGCTGGACGACGAAGGCTGGGTCGAATTTGACACAGGGGCGGCCACCCTTGCTCTGCACGTGGATGCAAAACTGACAGGCAGCCGTTCACCCGGCCAACCTATACCCGTGTTTTGCGTGGACGACATAAAGCATACTTACGAATCATTGAAGAAGGCTGGAGTAAAGTTTGAACACGCTCCTAAAGAAGTGTGCGAGGTAGGACCAAATCAGATCGGACTGTCGGCGGATTTTCTTGATCCGGACGGAAATTTTTTATCGATCTTCGGCATCGTCAATAAATAAAACCGTCGCCGATCGGCCAGCTCGTTTTGATATCGCATACAGTGCGTTAGGGTTGCCGTCGGGGCTTTAACAGGTGTAGCGGAGCAGCAATTAGCCAGCCCCGGCGCAATGCCTGGCATTTTCCCTGGGGCCGGACGTTGGGATATCTAAAGCACGCTACGGCCTCTTCCTTGACCCTGTATCGGGCAATATCCCTAGAAGCCCAACCCATCGAGTTTTACAAGAATTTTATACGGCTTTGCTAATTTGATAGTGCGATGCATAACCCGCTAAATGCTCGCGAGCTGTCTTAGCCGAAATCTCCGTAACTGTTCGATTTCGAGCAGATGTGGAAACGGCAAGGACAGCTCTATTTTTTGGAACCTTTCGGCAAAAGGTGGCGTCCTTCGGCCCGGCTCAGCTTGATATCGCTTGTTCTTGAAATCTGGCGATACACATTTTCTGCAGATTCGCTCGATATACATCAAGCTGGAACTTTCTATCGAATTTAATCCATGGCCAAGCCAATCGAAGGGGGTAATTTATGAGACATATAATCGCTTTAGCGGCCACGGTCGCGCTGGCAGTCATTACTGTAAACGCGCCGGCCAGAGCCGATGAAGATGATTGGTTCAAGAGACATGACTACAATCATGACGCTCGTTGGAACTGGAAAGAGTTTCGTCGAGCTCATTATCAATGGTTGAAGGATCATCCGGGTGAAGCGCATTGGTCCGACCGTCGGCTTCGTCAGGAATTCAACCGTTGTGATGTCGATCATGACGGCTACGTACACTGCGACCAAGTCCGGACGTTCCACCACTGGTAACTGAAGGCGGGCCCAGTTTCGATGAGAGCGCAGACTTACGAGGATGCGCTCTCATTCTTTTCTCGCCGACGCTCAACTATAGCCGAGCGAATTAGCATGATGGACGTGTAAATTACGACACAAATCACCAACCAGCGCACCACTTCCAGTGGCAGAGATTTGACCACAAAAGCTGCCAGTAAGACACCGGGTATGCCGCCACAAAACAGGGCAATTGATGCCCGTAAGCTGTACCGCCCGGTTTGAATGAAACGCATGCTTCCGACCGGCATCAAGAACGCGCAGGAACCCATCATGATCGGAAATGCCGCTCGCGGATTCATACCTAGTAGGCTAACCAGAATCATGCACGGTGCAAAAAGTCCGATTCCAAGTGTCATCAATGCGCCAAAAACAAAATTACCAATTATGGCAAACCAAAGTTTCGTCCCCGTCAAGCCAAGTGCTTCGCCGCCGCCGGGCAAAAGTTTTGTCTGGCTGAGGAACATTAGCCCTGCTGCCACCAGCAACGCCGAACCAAGACAAACTTGGATGGTTCGCCGTGGCCATTTTGACACAACACCAGCACCAAGCCAGGCCCCCAAAATGGAAGCAATGATCATGGCGATCAAGGTAGTGCCGTCTACCTGGATAATGGAAACGAAAATGAAGGCCTCTACTATGGTGGGAAGGCAATGCCCGACATTCAGTGTTCCTGGTATTAATTCGTCTTCAATGACGTTTTTCAGCTTGAAAATCGAGCTGGTCGTGGCGAATGAACCGACACCGAGCGTGTCAAAGAAGTTGGTAATGAAACCGATGAATACTTCGAAAAAAGTAAACTTTACCGGCTGCGCACTTTGTTTGCCCGCGGCTGATCGCTGAACCGACCATGCCCAAAAACAAACAAACAACAAGGCAAAAACAGCAAGGGCAATTAATAAGGCTACTTTCATACTGAGCAAGAATACAACATTGACGAGCTCATAAGAATGCCCAAAAGGCTATTGACATACTCGTCAGCGAGAAGAACAATGTAGGCCGCTTAAAGTCAATTTGTTGGATATAGAGCATGAAATATATGCGTCGCGTCTTTTGCCTAATTGCCGGTCTTTTGGCTATTTCCATGTTCTTCACTGCGGAATCTACGGCAAAGGACGCTACCACAAAGCAGACTGCCAATCTGGCCGGGGAATATAAATGCGACGCTGTGCACGGTAGATTGAATTTAATTCAACGAACAGACAAGCGCTTCGAGTTTGACCTAGACGCCATGTGGATTGGAGATGTCACCGTGGGCAACGTGAATACGGGTAACGCCCATGGAGTAATCGAAGTGCAGGACGACACGGCCGTCTACAAGGATCCTGAGGGTCCTTACACGCTTACATTCAAATTCTCACGCAACAAAGTTGATATCAAATATGATGGCTCTGGATTTGGCCAGTGGAAAGTCACACCATCCGGGCGTTACAAAAGAGTTTGCGAGCCAAAGTAGCCTTTCCGCGAATGACTAGAACGTTTGTTTCCCACACTTGAGCAAGTGGTGGCAAATGAACACAAGCTCGGTTTCAACAGCCTTTCAGAGCGACGCCCAGATCGCTTAAGAAAAGTTTCAGCGCTTCTTAATGCGGCTGAAGGATATACATAACGTGATTGTAGTTGAGGAAACTGCTATAAACAGTTGGATGGTATGGTTCGAGGAAGATTAGGAATGATCGCAAACAAAACTATGCGCTTAGCTTCGTTAGCTGTTTTGAGCACGTTAGCCACCAGCTCGCTGGCACCGGCTTTGGAAGCAGCAGATTATAACTCCAGTTATCGAACGAGGGTAGCACCACCTCGCCATTATAGCGGCAGAGTAGCCTATGCCCCTCAAGGAATGGTGATTCCGATCACCTTATCGTCAGGCATATCAACTCAGGTGGCTCAAGCAGGCGAACCAATTCATGCGAAGGTCAGTCAGGATATCCAACTAGGCGGAGCCTGCATTCCGGCCGGCTCGAGCGTCACGGGGCAGATTACCGACGCAACCGCCGCTCGTCGAATGGGGCATTCCGCTCACCTGGGTATCAAGTTCACTCAGTTAACTACTCCTAACGGTGTCAACTACCCAATTAATGCGCATCTCGTCGGTGGTTTGGAAAAGTACCATCAGAATGGTGCTCCCGACTCAGATCAATTCAAGGGCGAAACGGGCACCACTAAGTTAAAGGATGTTGGTTTGCGCAGTCTCATTGGGGCTGGCTCCGGGGCAGTATTAGGGACCGCTGTCGGCGCCATCGCCGGTGGCGGCAGAGGTGCCGGGCGAGGGGCCTGGTCTGGAACAGCCATCGGTACTGGCTTAGGCGCAGCCGACAGCCTGCTCTTACGAAAAGGCCGGGAAATCAACTTGAAGGGTGGAACGCCGATGCAATTGCAGTTGGACTCCCCTGTTTCAATCGCAGCAAACGGTCCGGCTTATTATTAGGCCGGAGGAATTACTGAAGTAAGAAGTCCGCTGACTATTTGGCCAGTTCTTTTGGCCTGGTTGGTTCTTCCTGCACGTGCGTGAGTTTAGCGTGTACTTCGCTGGCGCCCCGCTCTTGCATGATTGCCTCAGCAACTCCCATCTGTTCGTTGTCTTCTACTTCTACTGAGATTATCGTATGGCCAGGGCTGTTCTCCATTTTAGCTTCGGTATTGATGGTTACCGTATCTAAGTGCATGAATGCTCCCAGCATCAAACCGATCAAACCTCCCGCTGCACCACCGCTGATGGCTGACAGCAGGGGTCCTAGAGCGAGGAAATTGACAAAGCCTGGCTGGAGATACATTGCCAGGAAACCAGCGACTGTTCCGATCACGATGCCTATCAAAGCACCAGTAACGGCGCTCTTGTCCGCTGAAGCTGAAGCCTTTTGATTCGGCACAGGCCGAAACTCGCTTTTATCGCTTGCTTCCAATTCAGTCGATTTCGCTTGCAGCTTTCTAGTTTCAAGTGCTTCAAGAGACTGGGCTGCGTGCTCCGCGTCATCAAAATATCCCAAAACCGATCCGAATGACATAATTTCCACCTCCGCAAATCTTTCGTTTTGCCCAAGGTGCTATAGCACCAACACTAATTTGGTTGCCAGGCCAGAATGACGGATTTCTAAGCAGCAGGTTCCGAAATCCTGCCGCCCGTGAACTTTACCGTCAAGAGCAATATAAACCGATATAATCAGCCAAGTTGATACGTACCATACCGCCATGACCTCTTTCCAAAGAAGTCTCCTTTATTGGTCTATTCCTGCCGTCATTTTGGGTCCCTTAAGCAGCGGGGCTTATGGCACCGCCACGGCCGACGTCGAGAAACCAGTTAACTCAGCTTCGGTGCTCAGGAATGTACTCTCGGCAAAAGGCACTGATATGGCTGAGCTGCTTGGCATCATGCCCTTGATTGACAAGCTCTCTACGCTTGAGCTCGAGCCGTCAAGTGATCCGGCCAAGGAATTGCTACGGCTCAAGCTCAAGCAACAGTTAACTGACAAGATTTTGATTGCAACACTGCAAGTGCGGGATGTTACTGCACGCATAGACAGAGAAATTGCCCGATTTGATCGCATTCAAGGTGCACTTGAGTCCAATCGAGATCGGGCGATCAGATTAAACAGCTTAGCCAATACGGTCGGCATGGGACTAATTTCCGAGATTGGCCAGGCGGGCGAATTGAAGGTCAATGAAAATCCAGGCGAAATAACGCAGCTGGTTGGTGGAGGTATAGGCATGGCCCTATCGGGCATCGCCCTGCGCCAGCAATCGGGAGGAAAGCAACGTCTTCGCCCTAAACCAAATATGCTCGCAAAAATTTTCAACTGTCGCACCGATAGTGATACTGAGTATCCGCAAGTAATCTGGGACTACTTAAACAGAGTGCCTGTCGGCTCCAACGATGGTCAAACCCGGCTTGAGCTACTGCTCAAGCACTGGCAGCATTATAAATACTTCGGCAATCTTAAGATGGCATCAAGCCGAACAAGAATCGCTAATCTAACCAACACGAGTCCGCGCGGAGTGACCAACATCGCGCTGCTCCAGGACCAGTCTGACCTTCTGGCGGATGTACGCAGTGAAGTATTTCAGTTGGATCGAGATCTGCTTGAATTACTGCTCAACTTGCAGTCGCTCTAAAAAATTACGATGGGCGGTAGCTTGGCATTCAGAGTCAACAAGAAATCACAATTGAATCGCTTGGGTTGAGCCGTAAGCCGTGCTCATCCTTTCTCTTTAACTTCGGGAGTAACCGGCAATTCGCTGGTTTGTGCTTGATTTTCCAGCCTCGGAACAAGTCAGCAAGCGAATCGTCGTAAAACGGCATCAGCACGGAGGTCCACACTATGACAAGACAAACTCTTCGCTTTGCGCGCTTAGGCCTGAGCACGTTAGCGTTACTGTCATTTGGCCCTGGTGCCCTGGCAGATGTAACTATGGAACGCACAACGACAATCACGCCGTTGTCCCCACCATCTACAATTACGACGGTGAAAACCGTTAAAGAAGTGGTAAATCCGGATGTGGGTACAACCAGACTTATGGTTTTCCCTGTAAAGCCAGTAGCATCAAACAGCTCGGTGACAACAATCACTGAAGGGCCGTTTTTGGGAATTGAAAACTTCGGTCAAAGGCTTTCACTTATGAAAGACCAGCTCGACTTGGGCATTAGCAGAGGCTGGATTGGATCAGCGGATGCCGCAGCATTCGACAGCCGATACGCTAATCTAAAGTCCCAAATTGATCTGGCCAGAAGCCAGGGGTTGACCTATGAATTGGGCAATTCCCTAGAGCGGCAGCTCAATCAATTCAACATTGATCTCTCCCAGAGAATGAGCACAGCTTCGGCAGGGTTGATTCAATAGGCTAGGTGACCAATGACTGATAGGCGGTTCTCTCGCAGGACCGCCTACTTATTTGTGCATCGAAGAAAGATTCAACAATATTTGAACACGAAGCACCATGCCAACTGAGTGTATGTAACTTGCCTATGATACAAAGCTAAGCCGCAGCATCTCACGCATTAGTTCAAGCTGCATGGGCAGACGACCTGCCAGCTTGCTGAACAACTCTCCGTGCAGCTCCAGTTCGTGCGGCCAGAGCTCGTTATCTATGGACATCAGTTCATTGAATCTCTCGCGCTTAAACTTTATGCCGGACCAGTCGAGATCTTCGTAGCTGGGCATCCAGCCGATTGGTGTTTGCACAGCAGAAGCTGTCCCGCCAGTTCGTCCGAAGATCCATTTGAGCACTCGCATGTTTTCGCCAAAGCCCGGCCAGAGAAAATCTCCGTTCTTATCTTTGCGGAACCAGTTTATGCAAAAGACGTGAGGTGGGTTTTTGATCAAAGTACCCATCTTGAGCCAATGAGCAAAGTAATCACCCATATGGTATCCGCAGAAGGGCAGCATTGCCATGGGATCTCTGCGCACCTCCCCAACTTTGCCGGCAGCGGCTGCAGTGGTTTCCGATCCGAGAGTAGCAGCCATATAAACGCCATGAACCCAATTGAAGGACTCCAGGACAAGGGGCATAACACTCGCTCGTCGTCCGCCAAAGATGAAGGCACTGATTGGCACCCCTTCTGGATTGTCCCATTCGGGATCGAGAGATGGACATTGTTCCATCGAAACAGTGAATCTCGAATTAGGATGGGCCGCCTTTCTGTCGTCTCCCGGCTTCCATTCCTTCCCCTGCCAATCAAACAGTTTCGCGGGTGGTCTTTCTGTCAAACCCTCCCACCAGACATCGCCGTCACCAGTGAGAGCCACGTTGGTGAAGATGCAGTTCTTTTTCAGCATCTTAATTGCGTTCGGGTTGGTAAGTTCGGAAGTACCTGGCGCTACACCAAATAACCCAGCCTCCGGATTAATAGCGTGCAGCGTGCCGTCGGGTTTCGGTTTTATCCAGGCTATATCATCGCCGATCGTAGTAACCTTCCAACCGCCAAGACTTTCAGGCGGTATGAGCATGGCAAAATTGGTCTTGCCGCAGGCACTGGGGAAAGCTGCCGCTACATATTTCTTTTCCCCTTCTGGAGACTGAACACCGAGAATGAGCATATGTTCGGCTAGCCAACCTTCCCGCTTACCCATTGTTGAGGCAATTCGCAAGGCAAAACATTTCTTGCCGAGAAGGGCGTTGCCACCATATCCGGAACCGTAAGACCAGATTTCCTTAGTTTCCGGGAAATGACAAATATATAAATGTTCACGATCACAAGGCCAAGAAACGTCGTCTTTCGCCGAAATTATTGGTTCACCAACAGAATGCAAGCAGGGAACAAAATCATCGTGCTCACCAAGCTGATCTACGACGGCCTTCCCCATACGCGTCATAATCTTCATGCTCGCCGCTACATATGGTGAGTCACTTATTTCCACGCCGATTTGAGCGATATGGGAACCAAGGGGGCCCATGCTGAATGGGATGACAAAGAGCGTACGCCCGCGCATCGAACCCTTAAATAACTTCAAAAGCGTGCTCTTCGCTTCACCTGGGTCCATCCAATTATTGGTCGGCCCAGCATCCTCTTTCTTCTGGCAACAGATAAAAGTTCTTTCTTCGACCCTGGCCACATCAGATGGATTTGAGCGCGCCAGAAAACTGTGTGGACGCTTCAAAGGGTTCAAACGGATTAACGGTCCGTTCTCCACCATTTGGTTGAGAAGCCATTCGGATTCTTGGTCAGAACCGTCGCACCAGTGCACTCGACTAGGCTGACATAAAGCAGCAATCTCCTGGACCCACTTCTTCAGCTTTCGATTTTTTACCGAGTAACCAGTGTCGACTTTTAATAATGCGTCCATGATACCGGCCCGGTTAAGAACCCTTCCTCTTTGAGGTTAGCAGATCGAACGATGAACAGGCTGGTCTATCACTAACACAATCCCCAGACGCAGCCAGGTATGGGGAATTAACCTTATATGAAGATGACCTATATCAGACACAGCGGGCTTTTTCGGCCCAGTTTTGTATCAAATCAACGTTCAAAAACTTGGCCTCATATTCGTTCACGTCCAATGACGTGACGAGCTTCCACAGGGGACGACGTAAAAGGTACTGATTTGTTTCCCCGCGAGTTGGAGGTTCGGGCAGAGGCTTTCACCCTCCAACCAACAAGTGTTTCACAGCTGCTCACAGCCAGGCGGACAATTGCAGTCCGATATTCATGACGAGAAAATTTGCCTGAGATGTTTGCTCAAACTCGCCTTGTCAGCCGGCAAGCTGCGGAATCCTACATAGCCATCAGGACGAATTAAATAGAGGCATTCAGATCCGGCTCCATACCTGTGATGGAGGGAAAGCTCAGGATCCTCAAAGCGGGAGGCT